>JAZBNU010000338.1:0-9048 GCA_036350815.1 Desulfopila sp. | reverse complement strand
TTTACAGAAAGAATCTGAAGCCAGTCACGTACGTGACAGGTGATGTTGCCGGAAGCGTAGAAAGTCCCGTTTACGCCATCCTCGACATGAACCAGCGCATCGGGAATCTCCAGGCAGATGCGTTTGGTGGAGACAGCGGGGAGGTTCAAATCTACAATCTCAATCAACCATTCCTGGAGCAGCAGCCCGCCATGAAGTGGGACGGAGAATGGCATATTACTCTGGAAGTGTTTCGCGATCTCGGCATAGCCTTCGCCGTGGTTATGATCCTTATTTACATGCTTATGGTGGGCTGGTTTAAAGACTACATCACTCCCTTTGTGGTGATGGCCGCCATTCCCTTTTCTCTGATAGGCATTCTTCCGGCGCATTGGGGATTCAGCGCATTTTTCACCGCCACTTCAATGATCGGTTTTATGGCCGGTGCAGGAATTGTTGTGCGCAACTCTATTATTCTGGTGGATTTTATCGAACTACGGCTGACACAAGGCCAGAAACTTGACCATGCCGTCACGGAGGCCGGTGCCGTTCGTTTCCGTCCCATGCTGTTGACAGCTCTTGCCGTCATTGTCGGCGCATCGGTTATCCTGGCTGACCCTATCTTTCAGGGATTAGCTATTTCGCTGATGTTTGGTGAGATTGCCTCTCTGCTGGTCAGCAGAATGGCGGTGCCCGTTCTTTACTATATGGTAAAGAAACATCAGTACGAGTAAGCCGCTCCACCGTACACCGCTTTTCGGTGTCAACCGGTGGAGCAGAACGCTTTTTATTGCAGAAGAGACTCTTCTTGGAGGGCCTCTTCCGTTGGCGGCAGCGCCAGCGGCGTGAAGGTGAGATCATCCTCCGGGATTGCCGAGGGAGGATCAGCTCCAACTCCAGCTTCTGCAGCTTTTATGGAAGGAAGAAGGGTGGGATCAAGAGCGCCCATCTCCTGCTCTACTCTGTCAATATTCCCTCTGACCTTGTCGAGAATTTCAACATCAGGATATTTGTTCAGAATTTCCAGTAATAGTCGGCGGGACTCGGTTAACAGCTTCTTTTTCATCTCGACATCAGATGTTTTGCCATATCGAATATAGAGATCAGCAGCAGCCCTTCTGTCGGTCTTGGCTGCAAGAAGAGTGATATCTTTAATCTTCTCTTCAGCCTTTGCATAGTATTCCGTCTGCAACAGAGTCTGGAAAATTGCGATAGCCTCATCGTAATTTCCTTCCTCAACCTTTATCATCCCCTCATTCCAGCGGCTCTGCAGCTCCTGCATTCTCTCAATTTTACGAGTTTCCCGCTCCACCGCTTCTGCCAGGACGAGATCGTCCGTCCTACCTTTGACCCTTTCTTTCTGCTCAAGGTTGATTATATCCTGAGGAATTTGCTCAAGTTTCTCTATAGCGTCCAGATATTTTTTTTCTTGCGCCAAGGCGTCAACCTCAGTGAAATACTCTTCAAACCACCGGTTCGCCCTCCGTCGTACATGGTCTTTTATGATATCAACATTGGAAGCAATGGCTGAATAAGGATACTCCGTCAGAAACTCCTCAGCCTGCCAGACTATTTTAAATCCATCCCTTTCGGGAATGAAACCTAAAAAGTTCCGCAAAAGATTAGAATACTTGGTCAGCTCAGGACCATCCTGCGCACTTCTCTCGAGAATGTTCAGCTGCAGCTCGGACCATTCTTCGATGCGCCCAAGATCTTTGTAATCTTTTGCTATATTGAGATATTGCCCTTCCGCAGCTGCATAGTCTCCTGCAGCAGTATAGAGATCGGCCAGCATCTTGCGCAGAGAGAGTAAATCAGTTTTCTGCTGGTCCGACACAGACATTTCATAAACTATTTGCTGATACATCTCCGCTGCTTTTTCTTCCTGATGCAGAAAGATCAGCGCGTTGCCATACAATATTTTGGTACGCAGATGTACTCTATCCTTCTGCTGTTCCGGAATTTTCTGCCAGATTTGAATGACTTCTTCATATTCACGGTTATCAGCATAGCGCTCCATCAAGGTCTCGAGCTGTGGCAAATCAGCCTGTTCTTCTCTGTGTTCCCAATCAACCCGTTTATCACTTTCCGGCGCAAGCAGAGTACCGCAAACCGACTCAAGATAACTGATATCACTCTTCTGCAGATTCATCACCTCTTCACTGCTGATTATAATGGCGGAATCACGAGTATTGAGGCGGAGCATATCGGCCCGGAGCTGATTGTAGCCGGTCAGAACTTTTTGCAGATCGACAAAACAGTTCACCATGGTTTCCGTATCCTCTTTGCTTAACTCTAGTGCTGCAGCCTGAGCATCTATTTCACGCCAGCGCTCAAGTTTTCTGCCGTATTCAAAGATGCGGTCATTAACATAACTCATCGGCGGCAGGGGGCCCTGCACCTGGGACACATCGGTCTCCTCCGGATAGTCATCAGGCAGTCTGATTTCCTGAGGCTGCAGAATCGTTTTTCCCGCTCCCGTTTCCAGCCCGCCACCAGGTTGGCTGCGCCTGTCGGGATAAGAAGGATTTTCCAGATCATAGATTGTACTCTGCCGCGGTACACTCTTTTTCTGAGGTGCTCCGCAGCCGGCAAGAACCAGCGTACAGACCGCACATACCAGCATTACTCTTAAGAAGACCATAATCACCAGTTTTTCTTTATTTTCCAGGGGCATCGGGACTCACAGCAAAGACCGACAGAACGGCCTCCAGCCCGAAAAACGCACCCAATCAATGTTCCACACCGGAGAGGAAACGTGTTCCAATTTCATATTCCCCCGGGCTCTGTTCATTTTCGAGACACCACATTACACGACCGATAACTTCCACCAGTCCCAGATCACCATCTTTGCAAAAATAGGTGAGCTCATCACCCCAGTCATCTGAATCCAGCTTGATGTAAATCCTTGTATTCTTGGGAAGAGACTCCTGGCTGCGAAACCGTAGGCCGCCTCGGCTGCCGTCCACCACAACAGCTTCTTTCTTGATCTCCAGCCCATCATCTTCTATTATATGAAAACTAATGACACTCTGTTTTTTCCCTCGCAGAAAACGCCTTCTATCATCTTCCCCCATGATGTTCCCCCTTTTTTCTGAGGAGCCTGTCGGCCTCATTGCGTAGATCACGTTATACACAAATACCATATTGCAGCAACATCTGGCCAGCGAAAAGCAATCTCGTCAGAGTGAAATGAACTCTCTAGGATTACTGAGAGAGCATCATTGTCTCGAGAGGTGATACTCTCCAGTACGGCGCGAATCGCCTCTCAGGAGAGAAACTTCCATCATTCTCAATTTTGCCGAAAGTCAGGATAGAAGGTGTATATCTGTCCGTCTGCTCAACTCGCTGAACCGCTTTTGGTACAATACCGCCCTGATTTGCAGCAACAGCAATATTCTTCTGTCCGACATCCTCCCTTCCGATAGACAAGCCATAGAAAGAAAGATCAACAGTATCAAGTTTTTCCGAAAATCTCTCATACCGAACGATGCTGTTGACAACTTCGCTCCAGACAGGCAAAGCACCGGCAGATCCGGAAATACGGGTAGCTCCCTTTCTCATCTCCTCGTTATCATCAAAACCGACATACACTCCCACGGCATATCCTCCGTCGAGGATCAGACTGTCTTTCGTCGCAGCCGGCCCAGGCAGAAATCCGAAAAACGAAGCATTGGTATACCTGTTTGCAGTACCGGTTTTGCCAAGAACGGGAATAGACAAAGCCAGATCGTTCAACATCTCTTCATTTGCAGAACTCTCATTCTCTGTCAACTTAATATTTTCATCAGCGTAACGACCAGTCCCATATTTAACCACATTTTCAAGCATATGTCCCGTCGCGAGATACGTCTCAGGAGCGAGAAGCTCTTTGCTTCTCAATTTCGGGCTATACAAAACCTCACCCTCGCTGGACTCGATTCTGGCTATAATTGAAAGAAGGTCACTGCTCTGAACATCACTCCGTCCAGCGTCGATTACTTTTCCCGTGGCAAGCGCCTCATAAACCCTCAAAGTTTCCAGAAGAGTGACGGCATTTGATCCCAAAGGAAAAGAGAGCACAGGTTCGAGATCACTTTTTATACCCATTTCACGGGCCAGGGATATCAGGTAACGGAGTCCTACAAGTATTCTATAGTCTTCAACATGCTTTAAAACATCCATACTGTACGGCAGCATATTTTGCAGAAAATCGACCTCTCGTTTGATTTGTTTGGCAAGCAGGTCAAAACCCTCTACTGAGATTTTGCCATTTAGATACACATTGTTCCAGAATGCCAACCGTCCATCCCCTTCAAGATCTCGCAAAATGTTTCGTACATTGACAGCGTTCAAGGGTGTCATCCCTCCACTGGCCGAGCGGTCACGCAGAAAAACATACTGCTTGGCAAAACCGTCATAGTAGAGCATTCCACCTTTATCTTCGGCACTACCGACCTCAGTGCTGCTTTCGGAGAAGGCAAAGGAAGATAAAGCCATGTGATCCGCAAAACTCTGCGCATACGCATCAAATTGATCACGTAACGCAGCATATTCCAGATAACTGCCACTTAACAGTTTCCGGCGCAGCAAAAGCTCATTCCGCTCTGCATTGCTCAATTTTAGAGAGGCCTCATTGAGCTGCTGGGTAATTGACTCCCGCAAGGCCGCAAAATTCTGACCATAGTGCATTTTTTTCAACAGGGAGTATTCCAGGTCTCTGCCGGCAAAAATAAAATCGGTTTCAACATTATTAACAGCCAGGGAATATGCAGCTTGCTGCAGAGTCTCTCGCGTAATGACAATACCTTGCCTGTCCCGAATACGAATGCGAAAGCTGGAGTAAGGCTCTTCCTCTCCATCCAGCACTTTCGGTGCCAGACCGACATTTTGTGCCACCTCAAGAAATTGCTCATCCGTCAGCTTATCACATAAGTGAGAGACCAGCCAGACCGAGGCAAGATTTTCCGATTTGGTAGCTGCCCAACTCATCGAAACTTCGTCAAAAGGGCTATCGTGGTCGGGACGAGGGAAGTAGGGCTGGTTATGATAGATAAAGACATCGCGGGAATTCTGCAGGTTATCCGCAGCATTCCAGCCAAGCTGTAATGCTGCAGCAAAAACAAAGGGTTTGAAAGATGACCCCATGGTTCTTCTCGCGTATATGGCACGGTTGTAAAACCTGTTTTCCACTCCGCCGGTAACTGCCTTTATCAAGCCGTCCTTAATGACCAGAACGCCACCATTAACCTTAGGGAATTTCTCGAGATCCAGCAGTATTCTGCCCTTTTCATCTTTTTGCCGAACACTGACCCAGACAGTGTCTCCCGGCTGCAATTGCTTCACGAAATCAATATGATCTTTTTCCGCAACCACACTCCATGGATTTTTCTGCCATTGCAGCCGTGCCTCGACCAGCCTGGCGAATCCATTTTTGTCGATAATCCCGCTGCCGGACCTGTGCTCCAGGTCCACCAGTATTTCAGCAGAGCTCCCTTCTCCGGAAACACTCTCTATCACCCCGAAGAAAAAAGCATGCGATTTCAGGGTAGTATCACCCCTATAGTTAAGCTCTTCCAGCTCTTTCTGCACCTCTTCCCTCTCGTAACCTCTCAAGCGAACATCCAATCTAGAGAGATCGTGTCGCAGGGAGTAGAGCGCCTGCTCCTGCAATTTTTCATCAACTGTTGTAACAATGCGAACACCTGAAGTGGCAATGTTGCTGATATCGTGCTTTTCCAAAGCTTCACTTATTTCCGTGGTGCCAACCGCGTCTTTGACCATGTCCATGACATAATCAAGCGGAAAACCAACTCTGCCGTTTTTAAATTCCAGATCTCCGACTTTGGCATGACCGTACTGATAGTCACTGATCATTCCCAATTCAAACATTCGATCAAGGACGTAATTTACCCTTGCCCGTCCTCTCTTCAGCGCCTGCTTGGTATTTTCCTCATTTCCTTTGATAAAGGGATTGTAGGCATTGGGCCGTTTAACGCTGCCGGCTATATAGGCGCACTGCAGTAATGAGAGCTCCTCCGGTTTCTTGTCGAAATAATAGCGGGCAGCCACGCCTAAACCATGTCCGTTGCCGGAGACATAGAACTGATTTGCGTAGAATTCAAAGATCTTTTCCTTGGGATAGTGATATTCGAGGCGCAAAGCAAAGAGGAGTTCTTTCAATTTTTCCTCAATGGAACGGTTTTGTCTTTTAAAAAGATTTTTGGCCGTCTGCTGTGTCAGGGTAGATCCACCTTGAACAATACGGCGGGACTCAATATTTTTCACAGCGGCACGCAATATTCCTAAAAGATCAAAACCGAAATGGGAAAAAAAACGGTTATCTTCCGATGCAACCAGAGCATTGATGAAATGAACGGGTATCTCTTCATAAGAAACATATTGCCGGTGTGCCTCATCGAAAAAGACACCGAGCCTGGTGGTGCCGTCACTGTAAAACACCGGGCTTTCCTTCCCTAGAATATTGCTGATATTTTCGACTCTAATTTCATCCCCGGGGTGAAGAACGATAAGCCAATACAAAGCAGCGCCACCAGCTAAAGCAGCCATGACAGCACTGAAAACGAGAAACAAAACTATTTTTTTTATCATTTCTGAGCAATGAAGTGAGTATTAAAGACGTTCATCAGAATTTGTTTTTTCCGGTTCGACTCTATGAATATGCAATTTTACTTGCATTCTGAAGATTCTTGATGTTTAAATACAGCAATTTTACTGACTATTTTGTCGAACGGGGAAATCGCAAGATATCTCCGGATTGTTTTCTCTTAAAGAGCAAAACTGTAAAAACTTGAATGTACATCGTTAAATCAGATATCTCAACCCGCATATAACTCTTTTTCTGTTTTTTAAACACCTGGACAGAATACTACATTTCCTGGCGAGAATGATACTTTCTAAAATTCGACTTCTTCTAACTTTCAGCCTTTTCTTACTCCTTTCCAGTTGTGCCGTACCTAAAGAGAACTTTCTCGGTTTCCTGGATCTTTATGACTCCACCCCGCAGGAAGAGGTACTTCTTCTTGACCCCTCAAACTCTGAAATGCCTCCTTCTGAGCTTTTACCCGAACCGGTCGAGGACGAAACTGTAATCGCCCAGGAACTGGATGCTCTTGAAAAAACAGGATCATGGACGGATAAAGAGGTAGAGTCACCTGTTGTTGCAGAAGTACATGATTACGATTTTCCGGTAGTCATCAACAAACAGGTGAATATGTATCTTGACCTCTTCCAGAATAAACAGAGAAAACATTTTTCCCGTTGGCTTGCCCGTTCCACAGCATACAAACCGTTAATAGAAAAAGAGCTGGAAAAGGCAGGACTCCCAAAAGATCTGGTCTATCTGGCTATGATTGAAAGCGGCTTCAACCAGCGCGCCTATTCCCGTGCCAGAGCAGTCGGCTTGTGGCAGTTTATGTATGGTACCGGCCGCGACTATAAACTGCGGATAGACAGCTACGTGGATGAGCGCCGTGACGCGGAAAAATCTACCAAAGCGGCAATCAACTATCTCAGTGATCTTTATTGCCGGTTTAATAACTGGCATCTGGCCGTGGCTGCCTATAACGGAGGCCCAGGTAAGATAGGAAACGGGTTGAAAAAATACAAAACCAACGATTTCTGGGAGCTGGCAGAAAAAAAATATCTTCATCTTGAAACAAAACGATACGTACCAAAACTGATAGCAGCAATAATTATAGCCAAAAATCCGGAAAAATACGGCTTTACGGACCTCACGTATGCCCCTCCCCTTGCGTATGACACCATTGAGGTGAATCCCGGCCTCAGTCTCAATGCTCTAGCACTTATCAGCGGCAGCTCACAAAAAGATATACGTCTTTTGAATCAGGAACTCAAAACCGACAGAATCCCACTCAACCAGAAGAAATATATTGCCAAAATCCCTCAAGATTCATACTCCCAGGCAGTTGCCAACCTGGATAGACTACACAGTGTTGTTAGAACCGGATACAAGACACATATCATCGCTCAGAACGAAACGCTATCCAGCATATGCAACAAATATAAAATAAACAAGACGACACTTTTGAAGGTCAATAATCTGCGAAGTGGAAAACTGCTGCAGGGTCAGCATCTTCGCATTCCTTACAGCGTGGTGGAATATCAACTTTTACCGGAAAACGGAACTGCTCTGGCTCAATCTCGTGACAGTCTCATTCTGCATACGATTAAAAATGGAGAAACGCTGTCAAAAATTTCAACACAATATGGTGTACCTGAGCAAATGATTGTAGCCTGGAATGGATTAGAGAACGCCCATACAATACGAGCAGGCAACCAGCTCGCTCTCTTTATTGTCGACGATACTGACAGTGTTGCCGCAGCAGCCAGGCGCCCTGCAGCAAGCAACAGTGCGTCACCAAGCACCGCCAAAAACAATCAGATCGTCCTTGCCGACATCAAAAAGACACTTCCTCAGCAAGAAGGGGCAAAGCGATCACCTTTCAATTGGTATCAGGTAAAACAGGGGGATACTCTCTGGAATATATCACAGCGCTTCAATACTTCTCCAAAAGAAATAAAACAGCTCAATAATCTCAAGACAAATCTTATACATCCTGGCAACAGATTAAGGCTCAAGGATGTCTAGCTTGTTTCAAATTACGGCACAGCCCTTGTCACAAGGCAATTTACGAAGGATAGTCCCTGCTCAATGTTCCGAGCTGACTTTACAAATGCACGATTCGTTACAATTGTAGGGCTTACCTGAAAAATACAGTTCTGCCCTTATTCCTCTTGCCCGTTTTTTTCCATTTATATCATATGTCAGAATCAATCGTAACACATCATGAATACCCGGAAGATGTTCATTTCTTCCACACCGAAGAGAGATCTATTCTGCTTGTTGGAACCGCTCACATTTCCCGGGAGTCTGTCGACCTCGTCACCAGAGTCATTGCGCAGGAAGAACCCGACGGAGTATGCATCGAACTTGACGATAACCGTTACAAGGTTCTGACAGAAAGAAAACGCTGGCAAGCCCTTGACCTTAAACAGATCATCCGCAACAAACAATTGTCAATGCTGATGATCAATATGCTCATGGCA
>JAZBNU010000337.1:0-2587 GCA_036350815.1 Desulfopila sp. | reverse complement strand
TGATGCGAAGATGGCAGTAGAATCATATGTTGAAAGAGACATGGCTAATTGGAAGAAAGAATTTTTGCAGATATGGCAATAGCAGATTCTTTCTTTTTATCTGGAGAGAAATACCACTATATTACCAATGGAAGTTTTATATATTACGCACGAATATTTGATGGACATTGTTCCTGTGTATACGTAACAAAACCTGTTTTTTCTTATTATATTGTATACTTATCTATGTTCCATTTTCGCTCACTTGCACCCTTAAAGTCAAGAGATTTTACCACTGAAGTCGTGGCTGCAGAATCGGTTCTGAGAATGGGCCTCTTACTCATGCTCGTCGGAAGAACCGATTCTGCAGCCACGGGGCATGTCTACGATTCTCTTGTCGCTTGCTTGAGTATTTTCTCCATGGCTCTGTAATAATCACGCTGCGCCTTATTGTTGGATAGGCGGCAATACCTCTGTGTTGTTTTTATCCTGGTATGTCCCAGGAGATCCTTGATAGTCACCAAGGCGGCATCGGCGTTGAGTAATTGGGTCGCCATCGTATGACGAAGCTGGTGGCAGGATACTGACAAGCCACTTTTCTTCGAGTAATATTCGATTCTTTTCTGTATTCCTCTCACCGAGATAGGACCACCTCTGTGTGTTCCCTTTTCAACAAGAAACACCTGTTTCTCATTGGTCACTTGTCGTTTCCGCAGATATGCAGCGAGTGCTGACCCAGCATCATTGCTGATAAATACGACGCGGTCCTTGTTGCCTTTACCGCCCCGTACCATTACTTGACTCCGACTATAGTCGATGGCGTCAATGGTAAGATTGGCAACTTCCTCAACCCTGAGACCACACCGGAGCATCAGCATGAAGATCGCCTTGTCACGTGGTTTGTCGACAAATGCAAAGAAACGGGATATTTCCCCCTCTTGTTTATGCCGCGGCAATGGGCTTGGAACCCTCAGGGTTAAGCCTTGTTTGACAGGGTTAACAAGACAGCTGTTTTCCTCATCAATCAAATAGTTGTAAAATCTTCGAATGGCTATCAGGTGTGCATTGATCGTCTGGGCAGTGAATCCTTTATCGAGCAAAAAATCGATATATTTCTTGATATCATCAAGAGTTACAGACTCAACCGGGATCGCGGCCCAGATCACAAACAACTGCAGCCTATGCAGGTAATTTTTTACCGTATGAGCCGATAAATTTTTTCTCCTCAAATACCGCTTGTAACTCGGAATTGACTCGATGAGATTCATGGATCCCTCCATTTTCTATTGTGGACATTGCCTTAAAATATTCTGCTTCCCGAGTGATATCGGACATCCTGGCATAACGCAGGGTTATTTCCACTGATTTATGTCCGAGAAGCTGCTGCAGGACCTCCAGTCGAAGGCCGGCATTGAGCATGTCAGTCGCAAATGTATGGCGTAAGCTGTGAAGGCTGTAGCCTTTACCGGATAAGCCCGCTGCTTTGATTGCCTTTTTCATTGCGGTCCAGGCGGCAACATAGCTGATGTTCTGACGATTCTTGCTGTAAAACAAATAGGTCTTCGCCGGGTTCCGAATAGCAAGCCAACTTCTCAGCGCCTGTTCCGCATCTGTGCTGTAATAGACAACCCGTCCCAGGTAATTCTTTTCTCCCTGATAGATAAGGATTTTCCGCTCTGACAGATGCAGGTCGGATATGGTGACATGTAACAATTCACCGATCCTCATCCCCGTTCTCAGCAGCAGCAGAATCAAAGCACGATCACGGATGCCTCTTATAGCCAGAAGCAGAGAATCGATGTCTTCCGGTACAATGGCTTTCGGAAGTGGCGCTTCTCTTTTGAGCCGGATCTTTTTATGTAAGAGCTTATACGACAAGATCTCTTTATCAGCGAGAAATCGGATAAATGCATACAGTGCCCGGAGCTTGGTACTGATTGCTCCACTTTTCAGGCCATTATCCTGATCCCGTTCAACAAACCTGCCAATATCCTGATTGGTCAGCTGGTAGAAATCCACTCCGGACTCAGATAAAAATTGAAGAAAAGAAAGAAGCACTCCGCCAGCTTGGCAGAGTGTTGCTGCGGCTAAATTGTGACTGTACTTCTCTTGCAGATAGGTGATCGCCAGGCCAGAACCAGCTACTCCACTTTTTTCTAATCGCTGGCAAAAACGGTCCAGGGCAGCCCGCCTCTTGGTGGGCCGCCAAACCTCCATGACACCGTGCAGAGGTGAAAAAATAACATCAGGATGGGCTGGGTCTCTACCTGCTTCGAGACGTTCGAAAGGTTCGAAGGTTACTGGCCAGATTTCTCTGCCAGGTTCGCCCTCACAGTAATCGGATGAGTAAGTATTAAGTGAATAGATCCCGCCGGCCATAAGCTCCTCCTTTTTCTTTTGTAGAAAAAACAGGGTCTTGATGACCTGATTATGTCATAAGCAAGACGGCACTTTTGTTACGTATACTTCCTGTTCATAACGGGCGGGGATGTATCCCCACCCGTTTCACCGTGATTAGCCATAAAGGGTCTCGATCCACCGAATCGCTTCCGTGTCGTTCACCTTTCCGAGATACCGTTGCGTGGTTGAGAGATCGGCATGTCGCAGA
>JAZBNU010000336.1:0-8049 GCA_036350815.1 Desulfopila sp. | reverse complement strand
GTAAGGCGTGGTTGATACGGTCCATCTCCTTGGCGAAAGGGGATTTTTTGCTTATCATCAAATGCATGTGCAGCGGGCCGAATTTTGCCGGTGTCATTGTCAGCATGGAGCCGAGGTCAAGTTTTTCAATGAGATGCCTGCCGGCGATAGAGGGCTCAATGGAGATGTCGGCCCGTCCGGCGGCAATCATGAGGAAGGCATTTTCTTCAGAAGGAACATATTCGGTCTTTACCCCATGGCTGTCAATGTTTTCCTGGTGCCAGATATTGCCGATATTGGTGACAGGCCGCAGACTAAGCCGCTGTATGTCGCCTGGTGAGGAAATGGAGCTGATTTCCGCTAAGCGAGGGTGGGAAGCAGCGGTAAAGACGTGGAGGTAGATATCAACCAGAGGGAGTTGACTGACAAGAGCATATTGATGCCGTTCCGCAGTGGGGACGGTGACAAGAATGTCTGCGTCACCGACTTCGACCATCAGTTGGGCGCGCTTCCAGGGAGTGAAAATCGTTTCCATTTCCACTTGCAGTTCCTCTTCGAACAGTGCCCGCAGCAGATCAGGATAGAGCCCGGCGCTTTTGCCGGAAGAGTCTGACCAGCAGTAAGGGGGCCAGTTTGTTCCAGCATAGGTGATAATCGCTTTGTCAGCCGCATTGCCTGTTTGTGCAGTAGCGCAGCAGATCAGCAGCAGAATAAACCAGCGAAGTATCATCTTTTTCTCTGTATCCTTTCCGGTAGAAACTGGAGTTGAGAACATGTACACCTCAGGTTGAATCTCTCCTCAACAGTGCGACGCGATACCGACATCTCTGTTTTCGTGAGGAATATGGCTGTTGTCCTCTTCTGCTTCGTGGTGAATCACTTTCTTCAAGCATACAATAAACCCGAACGCAGAACAAGCTTGACAAATCGAAACTCTGTATTGATTATAAGCACAGCTGGAAGATGAAGAAACTCAACACTACACTACTGTTCGGCCGGGTAAGGCCGCTTAACGAGAGCATATTATGTTTGGATTTTTGCAGGGAAAGAAAAAAGAGAAGCAGCCTGAAACTCAGTCCGAGGCTATTGCGCGGGAGCTTTTCGGCCAGATCAGCCAAGCGCGGGATGAGGCGAAAACAGGCGGAATTGTAACCGAACAGGCCTTTAATGACCGACTCAATACCATGTTTGTAGCAGGCTATCTGATCGGCTATGTTGATCAGTATCTGGAGGAGCTGAATATCGAGGATACTGCGAAAAAGAAAGCTGAAGCGGAATGTATTTTTGAGACGATGTTTCCCGGAAGTGGAATGAGCTTTGTCAAAGCCAAGCTTGCTGCCAGGAAAAAAGCGGCGGAGATTCCGAAAGGCAGTGAGGTCGATGAAGAAGTGGTGCGGCAGTGCAGCGACTTCGACAAGGGCATGGCTGCTGCCGAAGAGGAGGTAACCACCCTGCACCAGGATGAGGCGCGTCGCCCGGGGCGGCTGAAAGGGTTTCTTCTCTTGGGAGAATTTTGATATTGTCGCGTTAAAACAGCGCTGTCAGTACTGCAGAAGAAGGATGGTTTCTTCCTCTACAGTTATAAGGCCTTCTTGTATGAGGGACTGCAATATCTCTGTCTTCAGGGCTTCTCGGGCGGCTGGAGTTCTTCTCTTTCCCATGGTTTTATCCACATAGTTGTTGAATTCCGCAAGCGGCAGCACACCGTTTCGTTTTTTGAGGAGGCGGAGAAAAGAGAGTACAAGAAATATTTTCCCAAAGCGCCGGCCCAGAGCGAAGGTGACCAGATAAAGTACTGCCAGGAGCGCTATTGCACCGATATAGCTGCCCCAATACACCAGGGTGACCGAGGCGAAGCAGAACAGTATGAGCAGCAGGAGAATGAGCAGCAGAAAAGCGGCGTAGCGCAGTTTCAGGGACATGACAGAGTAGTGTAATGTTTTTTTGCCTTGGGGCTGCGGACCAGATATCCCATCATATTATAGGCCAGCTGGGCCACGGTAAAGGTGGCGCCGTGCATGGACGGCAGCGGGGCCAGCTCGACGAGATCGAAGCCGAGGCAGAGCCGGCTCTGTAAGAGATTCTCCAGGATTTCGATAACCTGATACCAGTGCAGGCCGCCCGGTACCGGAGTGCCGGTGGCCGGCATGACGGCAGCGTCAAAACAGTCCACATCGAAGGTGATATAGATGTTTTCGGGAAAATCGACAGGCAGTCGGATGGATCCGGCTCCCTTTCGCCACACTTCTTCTGCGTCTACAAAGGGGATGTTGTTTTCCCGGCGGAAGTCATGCTCTTCCAGAGAATAACTGCGGGTGCCGATCTGGTAGATCGGAATGTCTTCCTCGTGGATCCGGCGCATGACGGAGGCGTGGCTCTCTTTGCTGCCGTGGTAGCTGTCGCGCAGATCAGCATGGGCATCAAACTGGACGATGCCGAAATTGTGATGATGCCGACTGATTCCCCGGACGCAGGCGGCCGTGAGGCTGTGTTCTCCGCCCAAAACCACGGGGACGGCTCCGCAGGCGGCAGTCCGGCTGACTCTCTCTTCGAGCTCTGCCAGGGTCTGCAGGATGGGGCGGGTGCAGTCCAGGGGAAGGGTTGTATGGATGCCGTATTGGGCCGGAACAGATTTTCCGTCAAACAGTTCCAGCTGGCAGGAAGCTTCGAGAATGGCCTGGGGGCCGCCGGCTGTTCCGCCGGCGTAGGAAACGGTTTCTTCCAGCGGTACCGGTATAACGTGGAACAGGGCCTGGTCGGGGGCGGATGGGCTGACATCGTCGCCGTGGAAGGGTGTGAGGCTCATGCCAGTTTGCTCCTGTAGTCTTCGTAACCGAAACTTCGCACGCACTGGAGGAGGTCTCTTTCCAGGGAATAGGAATAGATTGCCGGCAGCTCCACTCCATTGAAGGTCGTGTTTTTGACAAAGGTATAGAGAGCCATATCGGTAAAGACCAGCCTGTCGCCGCATTGCAGCGGCCGGGGGAAAGAGTAGTCGCCGATGACATCTCCGGCAAGGCAGGAAATACCGCCAAGACGGTAGGTATGGGGCAGCCCCGGCTTGCCGCTGCCGGGTATCTCAGGTCTGTAGGGCATGGCCAGCACGTCGGGCAGATGGGTCTCGGCTGAGCTGTCGACTATGGCGATGTTCATCTGATTGTCTATCAGGTCGAGGACGGAAGTGACGAAAAAACCACCGTTGAGCACCACCGCCTCTCCCGGTTCGAGATAAACTTCGACCTTGTATTTTTCCCGAAACGCTGTGATGGTATCGCAGAGAAGGTCAAGGTCGTAGTCTTCTCTGGTGATATGGTGACCGCCGCCGAAATTTACCCATTTCATTCCGCTCAGAAAGCGACCGAATTTTTCTTCAAAATGGGGCAGGATGCGTGCCAGCACATCGGAGTTCTGTTCGCACATGGCATGAAAATGGAGACCGCTTATACCGCTCAGGTCGAGTCCGTCGAGATCCTGCGGCTGCAGACCGAACCTCGAGCCCGGCAGGCAGGGATTGTAGAGATCGGTTGCCACCTCGCTGTAGCCGGGATTGACCCGGAAGCCGACCTCGATCTCTCTTTCGCCGGCAGCGATGGCCTCTTTGTGCATGTGCCACTGGGAGATGGAGTTAAAAAGAATATGGTCTGAATAAAAGATGACCCGGCGCATCTGCTCGGCGGAATAGGCGGGGGCGTAGGTGTGTACCTCGCGGTTGAAGTCTTCCCTGCCGAGCTGTGCTTCAATCGGCCCGCTGGCACAGACTCCGTGGAGAGTCTGGCGGATCAGCGGAAAGAGAGCGGGCAGGGCAAAGGCCTTCAGGGCCAGCAGAATCCTGGCACCGCTGCGCTGCTGGACTTCGTCGAGTATGGCGCAGTTTTTGCGGATCTGGTCTTCACTGATGAGATAGCAGGGGGTCGGGACATTGCCTGCCACTTCAGCAGGGCAGGCGTCATTGGTGTATATTGTCGACATGGCTATGCTCAGGGCAGTTTTCCCTGGAAGTCCACTACCTGCCAGGGAAGGCCGTGGGTGTTGAGCTCTTCCATGAACGGATCCGGATCAAGCTGTTCGACGTTGAAGACCCCGGCACCCTGCCATTTTCCCTGAACCATCAGCATGGCACCGATCATGGTGGGGACACCGGTAGTATAAGAGACGGCCTGGGATTGTACTTCGGCATAGGCTTCGGCATGATCGCAGACATTGTAGATATATTTCTGCAGTTTCCTGCCGTCTTTTTCGCCCTGCAGGACACAGCCGATGACGGTTTTACCGGTATAGTTTTCTCCCAGAGAGCCGGGATCGGGCAGCAGAGCCTTAAGAAAGCGCAGCGGTATAATTTTGCAGCCTTCATATTCCACCTCGTCTATGCGCGTCATGCCGACGTTCTCCAGCACTTTCAGATGCGTGATATAGGGCTCGGAGAAAGTCATCCAGAAGCGAATCCGCTTGAGACCGTTGATGTGCTTTACCAGGGACTCCATCTCTTCGTGATACAGAAGATAGCTTTCCTTTGCCCCGACAACAGGATAGTCGAAGGTGAAATGGACACAGTCGTCGTTGAGGATTGCTGGTGTTTCAACCCAGGACCCCTCGTGCCAGTGGCGGACGGTCTGGGTCACTTCGCGGATGTTAATCTCCGGATTAAAGTTCGTGGCGAAGGGGTGGCCGTGACTGCCGGCGTTGCAGTCAAGAATGTCGATTGTTTCGATGGAGTCAAACAGGTTTTTCTGGGCGTAGGCACAGAAAATATTGGTAACGCCGGGATCGAAACCACAGCCCAGCAGAGCCATCAACCCTTTTTCGCGGAAGCGCTCGTGATAGGCCCATTGGTGGCTGTATTCAAAATGAGCCGAGTCAGGCGGCTCATAGTTGGCCGTATCGAGGTAGTTGGTGTCGGTAGCAAGACAGGCATCCATGATGGCCAGATCCTGATAGGGCAGGGCCACATTGATGACCAGGGCGGGCTTGATGCGCTCGATGAGTGCGACCAGTTCGTTGACATTGTCGGCATCTACCGCCGCGGTATCCACGGTGACGCCGTATTTTTCTTGAACTTCACGGGCAATAGCCTCACATTTGGCGACGGTTCTGCTGGCCAGGGTGATGGCCGTGAACACATGGGGGAGCTGAGCGCATTTTTTGACGACAACATTTCCCACGCCACCGGCGCCGATAATTAGAATTCGTGACATTTTATATACTCCTGGGGTGAAAGTCTCAGTTGTGTAAGACGTGCCGCAAAACCGGATACCACTTCGGTCCGGCACCGCCGCCTGCAGCGAAGAAAACTGCTTCAATCCTTTTCGAAATAGGTGTAGCCGCGCAGCCCTTCAGTAAAACCGGCAATAATGGCCTTTCTATCCTTTGCCGTAATGTAGCCGAGTTCAATTGACTCTTCGGCCAGCTTCTTCAAGCGGTTTTTCATGGAGCGAACGTCATACTCTACATAGGAGAGAACATCGGCCACCGAATCCCCTTCGATCTCACGGATAAATCTGTAGCTGCCGTCTTTGCTCACATGAATTGATATAACATTAGTATCTCCGAAAAGATTATGCAAATCACCCAGGGTTTCCTGATAGGCTCCTACCAGAAAAACACCGAGATAATAGTCTTCATCAGCCTTGAGATCGTGCAGCATGATGTTCTTTTTGACATTATACGAGTCAGGGAAATTGTCGATTTTACCGTCACAGTCACAGGTGATATCTGAGATGATGGCGGGATGAGTGGGCATCTCTTTCAGACGGTGGATGGGCATGACAGGCATTATCTGATCGATGGCCCAAACGTCGGGAAGTGACTGAAAAAGGCTGAAATTTCCATAATATATATCGTGAACAATGGAGTCGATGTTCTGCATGTCCCGGGGACTGTGCTCCATGTTGCGGGCAACCTGGGTCAGCTTTATGAAAATGTGCTGTACCAGGTTTTCCGCCAAGGCCCGCTCACGAATGGCTATATGGCCGTGTTTGAAGAGCTGCCGTGCCTGGCTTCTGTAAAAAAGGACGTCGTTGAGACATTCCTGGATGGTTTTCGGAGAAATCATGTCATAGGTGGCGAGCAGGTTCTCCAGGAGATCGTTGGTTGATTCCGGCAGCTTTTCGGGAATAGGAGGCGGTAAAAACGAAGAAACATCAAGAATGTTGAAAAGCAGAAGAGAGTAATATGCCACGGTTGCCCGGCCCGATTCGGTGATCAAAGTGGGATGGGGGATGGAATTTTTGTCGAGCACGGTGATGATCGATTCAACGATATCGGTACAATACTCCTCCATAGTGTAGTTTCTGCTGGAGTGGTAGTCGGTCTGAGAGCCGTTGTAATCGACCGCCAGGCTGCCGCCGAGGTCGAGATACCCCATGGGAGCACCTTCTTTGATGAGCTCTTCGTAGATGCGGCAGGCCTCCATGGCGCCTGCCCGGATATCGCGAATATTGGGGATCTGTGAGCCGATATGATAATGCAGCAACTGCAGACAGTCGAGCATGTTTTCTTCTTTGAGGCGGTCTATGGCGTCGACGATATGGCTCATGCCCAGGCCGAAAACGGAGGAGTCACCGCCGGAGTGGGACCACAGCCCCTCAGCCTGGGTCGATAGTTTTATGCGCAGGCCGAGGTTGGGGGTGATTTTAAGGTGTTTCGCCCGTTCGATGATCAGATCGACTTCACCCGGGACCTCGATAACGAAAAAAACCTTGAATCCCATGCTGATGGCATAGAGGCCCAGGTCTATAAATTCTTCATCTTTGTAGCCGTTGCAGACCAGGCAGGAATCGCGGTTTTTCAACATGGAGATGGCGGCGATCAGCTCAGGCTTGCTGCCCGCCTCCAGGCCATGGTTGAATTCCTTGCCAAACTGGGAGATCGCCTCAACTACCTGCTCCTGCTGGTTCACCTTGATGGGGTAGACACCTTTGTATTCGCCCTGGTAGTTGTTTTCTTTAATGGCTTTGCGAAAGGTTTCGTGCAGCAGCTTGATCTGTGAGCCGAGAATGTTTTCGATGCGAAGCAGAACCGGCATGGAGAAGCCGCGCGCCTCAATCTCCTGAGCCACCTCGTAGAGGCTGATGCTCGGGCCATGATCAGAGCCAAAGGGGGTGACCACCACATCCCCGGAAGGATTGATGGAGAAATAGCCGGCCCCCCACTTGTTGATGCCGTAGAGTTCCGAAGCATCTTTTATGCTCCATTTCTGTTTTGTATATAAGTCTCGAACCATGGATATGTTCCCTTTTCCGGGGTTATAAGAAAGAGGTCACCCTCACTGCCGGTGTAACAAGCCGGACGAATGTACAGTGCGGCTTTGGCAAAAGTCAACACAAATAGGTGAATATGGGAAAAAAACGGGTGCCGGGAATTTTACGGATTCCGTACAGCACGTGTCTTCTCTTGTAATAGACACTATTTGGCCTTGTTCTTCCATTCTTTATAGGGGTACGAGCAGAGAGCGGCATTGTAATAGCGCCGGTCGCCGGATACTTCTTCGCCAAGCCAGGGAGGTCTGGGAAAAGCCTGCTCTTCGCTCTTCAGTTCAATTTCCGCCAGAACAAGTCCCTGATTGTCGCCGTAAAACTCATCAATCTCCCATGTGAACCCCTCATATTCAGAAAAAAAACGACACTTGTGGATTATCGGTTTCCGGCAGAGTTTTTCCAGCATTTCCTGGGCATCGGCAAGGGGAACAGGGTATTCAAATTCCAGCCTGCTGATGCCGACACTTTTTCCCTTTATAGTGAGAAAGGCTTTTTCGCCCGCTATCCGGACGCGGACGGTCTGGCCGGAGCCGGAGCAAAGATAGCCCTGATAGAAAATTTCCGAGGTGCTGCCTTCTTTCCAGCTGTCGTTTTTCAGCAGGAATTTCTTTTCAATCTCAAGGGCCATTACCGCTCTCCTTTTTTCGGTAGAGTAATGCCCTGTTCCAGACTGGTGAAGTTCAAGGTGGCATGCACCGTCAGTATTGGAAAAAGAAGGGCAATAATGAAAATATTCACAATGGGTATCATGCTTATGAGTGCGGGAAAGAGGCCCAGACGAAACGAGTGACCGCGATGTTTTCCGAGCCACCCCAGT
>JAZBNU010000335.1:0-10435 GCA_036350815.1 Desulfopila sp. | reverse complement strand
TTGGCTCTGTTCCGAAAAAACTGCGCCCAGTGCTTGAGCGGGAGGGTATTGTTATTCTCGATGAGGGCATAGGAGGGTGGTTCGTCTCCAAACGCGTCACTGGACCTGGAAAGAGATATCATCACCGCATCGAAGGTTTTTCCGGCTGTCTTGCGGTTACAAAGACAAGGGTCGTCTGCTACACCTACTGGAGGCGCCAGATCAACATTTCTGTTGAGGATCCTCGAATAGCGCACCTGTTCGTCGACGCCCCGACAGAAGAGAAGCTTTATATTTCATTCGAGTCTTCTTCCTTTCGCGATGGCTGGCAGGGTGTGGTTGAGTTCCGATTCCGAACAGAGAAAGCGCGCCTGTTTCTGGAAGCTCTAACAGCAATAGGTGCTACGCAAGGGACAGTACCGGACGCAGGCAAACCGAGACAATGAGTTTTGGGCTCAGACAAATCTTCTAAGCGTTACAACGGTTTTGAAAATCTTTATTTTACCTCTGACATAAAAAGCATACCTGATCATAACGAAATGACGACGAAAATCACTACATTCACCATCGATTTCTACGAAGATGTACTTGCCTTGTGGCAGCAGTGCGAGGGCATTGGTCTTAATGACGCTGATTCCCGCGAGAACATGCAGGCGTATCTCAACCTCAACCCGGAGATGAGCTTTGTGGCCGTAGCCGATGACAGGGTTGTCGGTTCAATCCTTGCCGGCCACGACGGCAGACGCGGGTACATCAACCATCTCGCAGTCCATCCGTCTTGTCGCCTGCAAGGCATTGGCCGTGCGCTTGTCGTCCATGCTACCGATGCCCTCCGTTCGAAGGGCATCCAGAAGGCACACATTTTTATTTTCAACACTAATGCGAGTGGCGCAGCCTTCTGGGAATCCGTAGGATGGACCTCACGGGATGACATCGCGGTAATGTCAAAGGTTCTCGCCCCTGGAAGTTGAGGCTTCACGCCTGGCAATTATCAACCTGACGGTGCCAGCTGACCTCAGATCTCAGAAAAATACAACAATCTCGACTAATGGAAATATGAAAACTGAGATACGAAGAGAAGAAAGCCGAGATCACAGAACAGTAGAGGAAATTACGCGTAAGGCATTCTGGAACTTGCATGTTCCTGGATGTGACGAGCATTTTCTGGCCCATAAACTGAGAAGTCACAGTGATTTCCTCGCAGAACTGGATTTTGTAGCGGTTCGTGGAAGCACCGTTGTCGGAAACATCATGTATACCCGATCGTATTTACAAAACGATGCTGGGAAAAAACTGGGGACCATTACATTTGGACCAGTCAGTGTTCACCCGGATTTCCAAAGGCAAGGCATTGGGTCAGCGCTCATTTCCCATTCAATCAGGGTTGCGGCAAAAATGGGATATAGTGCCATCATTATCCATGGCAATCCCAGTAATTACTGTAAGTTTAGCTTCAAAGGTTCAAAAGCCTACTCTATTGCAACACCAGAAAGACGATTTCCCTGCAGTTTACTGGTCAAAGAACTTATACCGGGAATATTACTCCATGAGAGTTGGCGCTATTTTGAGAGCGAAGCGTATACTTTCAGCCAAGATGGATTTGAAGAATATGATGCGTCGTTTGAAAAGCTGGAAAAGACCTATCAATATACTCAGGAATTGTATTCCATATTGAGCAACGCATATGTTGATTAATGAGCCATGTAATCAGGTCGTGCAAAAGTTTCCCCTGTTGAGAAGAGCCGGCATTTAAAAGCCAATATCCGCCCATCGGGCATTAATGTACATTGAGGAATACAATGTGTGAGGATAAATAATGGATATGAAAAAATTTTTACTTCTTCTTTTGCTCCCTTTCTTCCTGGTAACGGGTTGTGCCGACAAGGAACACTCTCTCAGACACGATGTCGCCCTTTCTTTTGATTCAGAGCGTATCGCCTACACTATTGCGGGAGAAGGAGAAACAACGCTGATTTTCATTCACGGCTGGAGTTGTGACGCCCGTTACTGGCAGAAACAAATCCCTGTATTCGAAAAAAACTACCGGGTTATTTCTCTTGATTTAGCCGGCCATGGACATTCGTCATTGACTAGAAACAATTATACCATGTTATCCTTCGCTCATGATGTCAGAGCAATTATTGAAAAAGAAAGAATTGATCGAGCTGTTTTGATAGGGCACTCCATGGGAGGTGCCGTAATTGCGGAAACGGCTAGACTGATACCTGAAAAAGTACTCGGCATCGTAGGTGTTGATACCCTGCAGAATGTAGCTGAACGCCCTCCTCAGAGCGTTATTGACAACATGGTTGTTCCATTTGAAACGGATTTCAAAAATAGTGCACAGGATTTTGTTGCAACGATGTTCCCCGAAGGCACAGACCCTCAACTGATGAACTGGATACGTGAGGATATGTCCTCCGCTCCAAAGACCATCGCCCTAAGTGCCTTTCGTAACTATCTGGGTCGATATGTAACTGGGGAAGCTGCCCTGGTATTTAACGATATCGAGATCCCCGTCATCTCCATAAACGCAGAATTATGGCCAACTTCCCCTGAAGAAAACAGGAAATACATCAAGGACTATCAACTTTATTACATTGAGGGAACAGGACACTTTCCAATGTTGGAAAAGCCCGCAGAATTTAACATGCTCCTGAAAAAAGCGATTCACTCTTTAGAAACAAAAAAGAACCGGAGCATGTAACCAACGTTCTGTGAAGTCCCTAACTGCCGGTTCCTCTGAGCCCGGCAATATGTGTGAAAAAAAAATTACAGATGCCCGCAAAACCTTGCTTTAAGCCCCTACAGCACTGACCGAGCATTTCAGGGACAGCCCTGCAACTGTTACATACTGAAACATGTATTGTTTTGAAACATGCCATTGAACAGCAATATCCTGGCAGGTCGGCACAGCTGATCGTCCGGAAGTGTTTTATTTTAAAACAGCGGACTAGAAGACAAAACCACCTCTTGTTGCTTCCGATTCAGCTTTTTCAATATGTTTGAAAAGTGCAATCCGTCCCTGGATAAAGAGTATTTTCTCTATAATATTAAGCTCTAAGAGAAATATCACTCGATTGTTCGCCATACGTATAGCGAGACCTGCGGCCATGGTTGAGGTATCCCGAGAACTTTGGCATGCTTTTCGCTATTGCTTCAGCACAATGAGATTTCCCTAAGCTCAACAAAGAAGGAATTTCTTTCTTCATCAGCAGTTTTGACGCTTTCAAACAGCCAGACGTAACCCGGTATTCATTTATATGGAGGGTTTTTTAGTGGCTTCAGCAGATGTAATCATAATCGGCGGTGGAATCAGTGGAGCCGCAACAGCTCTCGGACTTGTCGAAGCCGGAGCGGGTAAGGTACTGGTTTTTGATGAACAGCTCCCCTCGCAGCGGCTCTCCAGAGGAAATTTCGGCTTGACCTGGTTCATGTGCAAGGGTGCGAATAATCCTGTGTATGCCAGCTGGTGCCGCATGGCAACACGGCAATGGCCTGAATTCGCGGCCAGACTTGAAGAAGAAACAGGATACGACATCGAGCTCGAGTGGACTGGCGGGGCCATCCATGCATTTGGCGAAGAACAGTGCAGAGCGCATGAACAGTCCATTGCGACACTCAAAGCCGCCTGTGCAAAAGTTGACCTGGATTACCCAGTCAGTGTCCTGTCCAGAGATGAGTTCGCCAGAATGGTGCCGGACATTGAGGTTGGACCCGATGTTACTGGTGTCATGTATACTGCAGACCAGGGTCATGTAAATCCTCTTAAGCTTCTGGCTGCTGTTCGTTGTGCTTTCCAGCAGAAGGGCGGGAAATATTCCGGAGGACACTCCGTTTCTGCAGTAGTCCCTGAAAATGACGGCAGCATAACCGTAAAAACCAGCAAAGGAACCTACCATTGCGCCAAGCTCATAATCGCCGCAGGGCATGGGTCACAGCGTCTTCTTAAACCTTTGGGGTACACGCTGAATATTTATCCCCAGCGAGGCCAGCTCATGGTCACCGAGAGATATAAGCGTGTTCTTAAAATCCCTGTCCTGTGTACCCGGCAGACTCCGGATGGTACATTCATCATTGGTCTATCCACAGAAGATACAGCTCTTGACAGCGGCGTTACTCTTCCAGCCATGAAAAACCAGGCTGATAATGCGGTCCGCCTTTTCCCGCTGCTCCGCAAGCTCAATTGGGTCCGTTCCTGGGGGGCAATCCGGGTCATGACTCCTGATGGCGCCCCTATTTACAGCAGATTACCGGAGCATCAGAACATTACTGTTCTTGCACTGCATAGTGCTGTTTCTCTGGCACCTTTGAAAATTTCCAGGATAGCGCCCTGGATTCTCGGCAAAGACGAAGCTTCTCAAATTTCCCATTTCAGCAATGAGCGTTTCAATGTTTAAACAACAGAACGAACAGGAACAGCGGGAGATGGTTTCAGTTACTCTTGACGGCCAAACACTCAAAATTCCAGCCGGAATGAGCGTGACTGCCGCACTTTTGGCAATTGGAAAAACAGTGTCCCGCATCTCTCCTTCCTCGCACAAACCATGTTCACCTCACTGTCTCATGGGGGTCTGTTTTGAATGTCTCATGGAAATCGACGGGATTCAAAGACAGGGATGTCTCGTCGAAGTACAGGAAGGACTGATAATCAACCGCAGGCTCAATGCAGATGAGGGAGAAAGATCATGAGTCGCTGCTATGATGTCATAGTTGTCGGGGCAGGACCGGCAGGTCTTTCGGCCGCCTCCTGTCTGGGCGAAATGGGTATAACGACTCTGGTTCTGGATGAACAGCATAGAGTCGGCGGTCAAATTTACCGCCGGGTAGAAAAATCCTCACCAGCAACCCGCAAGATCATGGGTGAGGAATATACCAGGGGACTTGACCTTGCTGATCGTTTTCATAAAAGCGGCGCAGAATATGAAGGTGGTGCAACAGTCTGGAATGTGACGCCTGATGGTCGACTCGCTTATTCAAGAGCCGGTAAAAGCCAGGAAATTCATGCTGGATATATCATTATTGCAACTGGAGCAATGGAGCGCCCCCACCCTCTTCCCGGCTGGAATCTTCCCGGAGTTATGGGCGCCGGAGCAGCCAACAACCTGGCCAAAGAAGCCGGTCTAGTACCAGACGGTCAAGTTGTTCTTGCGGGCAGCGGTCCCTTACTGCTTCTCGAGGCAAGCCTGCTGATCAGCAAAGGTGTCAAAATTGCGGCTCTTCTGGAAACCACCACGAAACTCCCTTCTCCTCAAGCACTCAAACACATGCCTGCTGCTCTCAAGCGCACTGATTTTTTATTGAAGGGGCTGGGAATGCTGCGGGAGATTAAAAAAGCGGGTACTCCATATCACAAGGGAGTCAGCGAGATCAAAGCCCTGGGCAACGGTAAGGTTACTTCTGTTGAAGCAAATATCGGTGGTAAAGTAGAGGTTTTTCCAGCAGATCTGCTTCTTCTTCATTTCGGCGTTATTCCCAACACCCATATATTCAGGCTGGCAGGCTGCGCAATGAAATGGAACAGTCTGCAGCGGTACTGGTATCCGCAAACCGATACCTGGGGCAGGACAAATTTTGAGAAAATTTTTGCTGCAGGGGACGGTGCCGGGGTCAGCGGAGCACTGGCAGCGGAATACAAAGGGGAAATTTCCGCTCTCGAAATTGCACGCTGCCTTGGGATTATTCCGGATTACGAGCGTGACAGCCTGGCAGCCCCGTTGCGTGCGAACCTGATGCGTGACCATTGGCCCCGCCCTTTTATCGATGCACTCTATGCTCCGCATATCAACGGCTCTCATTTTGCTGATGAGACAGTGCTCTGCCGCTGCGAAAACATTAAAGTGGCCGATATCCGTCAAGCGGTGAAAGAAGGAGTCCGCGAAGTCAACGAAATGAAAATCGTGACCCGCTGCGGCATGGGACCATGCCAGGGAAGAATGTGTGGGCCTGCCGTTGCCGAGGTAATTGCTGCTGAGCTGCACATCTCGCCGGAAAAAACAGGATTATTGACCATACGGCCGCCGTTGAAGCCTGTTCCTCTGGCTGAAATTGCTGAAATGGAGATTGAGGTTTCAGCACAGACCCAGGCAGATCTCTTTAAGAACATGAAAAAATAGGCGGCAATGAAGGAGAGAATTATGGCAGATATACATCGGGCGGAAACCACTGCGAGAATGAGCAAGACCGTCAGCCACAATGGTGTTCTGTATCTTTGCGGGCAAGTGGCGGACAACAGTGACGAACCGGTCGGACCGCAGACAGAAAACATGCTGGCCAAAGTGGATAGCCTTCTTGAGGCTGCAGGCAGTGACCGCAAGCATATTCTTTCAGCAACTATTTATCTGCGTGACATGAA
This sequence comes from Desulfopila sp., assembly GCA_036350815.1. Classification (GTDB taxonomy): domain Bacteria; phylum Desulfobacterota; class Desulfobulbia; order Desulfobulbales; family Desulfocapsaceae; genus Desulfopila_A. The sequence goes on along the minus strand of JAZBNU010000335.1, from coordinate 4,101 downwards.
GGATTTTGCAGCGATGAACAGCGTCTGGGACTCCTGGGTTCCGCATGGGCATGCCCCGGCAAGAGCCTGTGTTGAGGCCCGTATGGCCAGAGAAGACCTTCTTGTCGAAATATCAGTGATAGCAGCAAAAATGTAGCTGTGTTTTTACAATCCAACCATCAGGCTCAAAAAGAAGCAATACACAGAAAGCATTAAAACAAGAGTTATTACGAAAAAAAGGAGTGCATCGTGGAGCGGTTTTTCAAATACACCCTGACTATTCTGATCAGTACCGTGGCTGCTATGCAGTTTTATCAGGTTGTGATGCGCTACATCCTGGAAATTCCAGTAATGGGGCTGGAAGAGACCATGGTATACCCGACACTGTGGCTTTACTTTCTCGGCAGTGTCAATGCCTCACGTGAAGATACGCAGATAAAGGCCAACGTGCTGGATGTTTTTCTCAAAACAGACAGGGCAAGACTGATTGTGCGGGTTATGGCGGATACGATGTCCGTTGTTGTTTCTTCCTGGCTCACCTATTGGTCCTATGAGTATTTCCGCTATGCTCTTCGGGTCTGGAAAGAAAGCCCAACCCTGTATATCCCCACATTTTATGCGGAATGTTCAGTATTTATAGGCCTCGTCATGATGACGGCGTATGCCGCATTTTTTCTGGTGAAAAATTTTCGCAAACTCACGTCCAGTCAGCAAGCTGAGCAAGGAGCATAATCATGGAAATAGTTACCATTTCACTTATCTCTCTGGGAATACTTATTTTCCTCCTCAGCTTCGGAGTACCTCTGCCATACTGCTTCGGCGGTGCCCTCATGACCATGTGTCTCTTTGGCGGTGCGACCATGAAAGGTACCATGGTCTGGGGATACACCCAGCTCTCCAATCCGGTTCTTCTGTGTATCCCACTTTTTGTCTTTGCAGGAACAATCATGAGCGAAAGCGGTATTGCCGCAAGTTTGCTCCGCTTCGTCAATGTTTTTGTCGGGAGAATTCGCGGGGGACTTGGAGTTGTCGCTTCAGTGAGCTGCGCCATTATAGGTGCAATATCGGGCAGCGGTTTGACCGGCGTCGCCGCAACAGGTCCCCTTCTGATTCCCGAAATGGCGGAAAAAGGATACCCACGAGGATATGCCACAGCTCTGGTCGCCAACTCATCAATCCTTGGCCTGCTTATTCCACCAAGTGTAACTATGATCATTTACGGCTGGGTAACAGATACCTCGATATTAGCATGTTTTCTCGCAACACTTGGTCCGGGATTACTTATCACATTTCTGTTTTGCGTGGTCAATCTGGTAATGGCAAGAAAATTCCCACTGATTCTGGACCCGCCCAAAACTCCGGCTGAAGCAGTGAAAGAAGGGGTGACTTGCACGTCACGGGCGATTCCCGCTCTTATTATGCCGGTTATCATTCTGGGTGGCATTTACGGCGGCATCATGACTCCTACGGAAGCTGCCGCTGTTGCTGTCATTTATGCTCTTCCTGTAGGTTTCCTCATTTATAAAGGTTTAACCTTCAGTACCTTTCTGGAGGCCGCCAAAAACTCTGCCACAGCCGTCGGTGCAATCATGGTCATGATTATTTTCAGCCTGATGCTCAGCCAGATTTTTGTCATGGAAGATGTCCCCCAGGCTCTTGTTGAAGGTGTTTTCACTATTACCACAAACAAAATCCTCCTTCTTATTCTTATCAATTTTCTCTTGTTTTTCATCGGCATGATTGTCAACGATGTCACAGCAATCATTCTCATCGCCCCCCTGCTTCTTCCCCTGATGGAAGCAATTGGTGTAAGTCCGGTCCAGTTCGCTGCGATAATGGGCGTTAATACCGCCATGGGTGGAGTAACACCTCCCTATGCCTCTATCCTCTATCTGGGGATGCGCATCGGCAAGGTCGAATTTTCCGAAGTTATCAAACCTGCGATGATTCTAATTATCTGCGGTTATGTTCCGGTAGTATTCCTGACGTCTTTATGGCCGAGCTTGTCTCTCTTTTTTCCGAGTCTTTTCGGCTACTGAATCAACACAACATGAGAGGGTATAAAAATGAAAAAGCGTTGTCGCATTAGTGTAGCAATTCTCGTCGTCCTTGCAGTTTTTCTCACGGGCGCTGTTCAGGCAAAAACATTGAAAATATCTCATGTACGTCCTCAAGATACGGCAATAGACAAGGATCTGCGCTGGTTTTCCGACAAACTCACCGAAGCGAGCGGCGGAAAAATGAAGACCAAAATTTATCCTGCCAGCGCGTTGGGCGACTATACTGTAGTTCAGGAACGTGTCGGTCTTGGCGCTGTGGACATGGCCTGCCAGCCCCCCGCATCCGCTGCAGATAAACGATTTCAGGTAGTCTATTTCCCCTATATGGTCAAAAGCTGGGCGCAGGCCAAGAAAAATTATGCCGATGGCGCGCCACTGCGCAAGGTTGTAGGGGAACTCTATGCCGAGCAGGGCATTCATCTTCTTGCTGCCTGGCCCGTCTATTTTGGCGGTATTGCTCTTAACAGAGAACCTGTTGCCCCAGGAGACCCGGACGCAGCAAAAGGCATTAAGCTTCGCGTGCCGCCCATGAAAACCTTCCAGATGCTGGCTGATAACACCGGATATCTCGGGACACCGATTCCCTTCTCAGATGCATTCACAGCTGTACAGACAGGCGTGGTTGATGGTGTTGTAGGATCTGGAGCCGAAGGGTACTACTCATCATTTCGAGATGTAACAAAATATTACATTCCATCAAATACTCATTTTGAGGTGTGGTATCTTATCATCAACAAAGAATATTTTGATGACTTGAGTGATGATCAGAAAAAAGTGCTCAGCGAAGTGGCGCTTCAGTTTGAAGCAAGGCGCTGGGAATCCGCCGAAGCCGATCAGGCGGCCAATGAGAAAAGGCTGGCAGATTACGGAGCCGAAATTGTCAACATCAGCGAAGCTGACATCGCAGCAACTGCTGCGAAGATCCACAAAACTGTATGGCCGGCTGTTTTGAGCGATGTTGGTGAAGAGTGGGGTCAAGCTGTCCTGGATGCTATAGTTGAATAATTGACCTCGTTGATCCCGGGCGGCATACAGCCGGGATCAACTCTCCCCCTTGGGAAAGAGAGGAAATCATGAAAAAGAGTTTCATTATCCTACTGCTCAGTTGTGCAGCAGTAATTGGGTTCTCTCAGATTGCCTGTGCAAAACAACCGCATTCCTGGAAGATTGGGCATGTCAGACCGGCTGGATCAGTAATTGACAAGGATGTCAGAACATTCATTGCCTCCATTACACAAAAGACATCCGGGAAAATTCACTTTGACGTGTATCCCGGCAATAAGCTGGGTGATTACTCTGTGGTCCAGGAGCGGGTTTCTTTTGGCGAAGTCGAAATGTATATCGGTCCTTTTGGAACGGCAGTTGATAAAAAGATTTCCCTCTCTTTCACCCCTTTCCTGGTGAGCAACTGGCCAGAAGCCAGACGCATGTATTCCTCTTCGAGTCCTTTGAGAAAACACATGGACTCCTACCTCAAGGCTCAGAATATTAAAATTGTTGGAGGATACCCTGTCTATTTTGGTGGACTGGCCCTGACAGAAAAACCGGATTCCCCGGCAGATCCGGATGTGTCGAAAAATACCATTATCCGGATACCACCGATGCGCAGTTTCGAGCTGACAGCCCGTGAACTTGGCTTTGCCCCATATCCGATCACCTGGATGTATGCCCGTATGGGACTGAAGACAGGTATGGTTGGCGGGGTGATGGGAGGTGGCGCTGAAGGGTACCGAGGGTTGCCGGCTATCGGCTACTATCTCCCGGTCAAAGATCATTTTGAGTACTGGTATGTATATATGAATCTCGATCTGTGGAATTCTCTTCCCGTGCAAGAGCAGCAGATTATTGTTGCGGCAGCCGCGGAAATGGAGAGTTCACGTTATGAGCATGCGGAAGAGCACGAAAGTCACAGTCTTGCTGAGCTGGAAAGAGCCGGTATTACAGTACTTCCTATATCTAACGAAGCGCACGAAAGAATGCGTACCAAAGTTATGACAAACGTGTGGCCAAAAATGCTTCAGGAAATTGGTCCAGCCTTTACCGAAGTTGTAAACTATCTTAA
>JAZBNU010000334.1:0-5878 GCA_036350815.1 Desulfopila sp. | reverse complement strand
CCGTTCACACACCCTTTGAGCTGCATCCTGCGCTGCACCCCCTGGTAGCTCTGCAGGGCCTTCTGAATTATAGCAAAGGGGATTTCCAGCTCAAGACCGACACATACAGCAGCCAGTGCATTGTAAACATTATGTCTTCCAGGTGGAGCAATATCTATGTCTCCCAGAGGCTTTCCCTCTTTCATCACAGTAAAACAGATCCGCCCTTCTGAAAAGGCAATCTTTTCTGCATATATGTCCGCCTGACTGGTGAAGCCGTAAGTCATGGTCCGTTTTTGGATAGCCGGCAGAATATCGGCAATGTTTTTGTCATCAAGACAAAGCACAACAGCTCCGTAAAAAGGAACCTTATCGATAAACTCGAGAAATGATTGCTTTATATGTTCGATATCACGATAATAATCAAGGTGTTCAAGATCGATATTGGTTACAACCTCGATAACCGGGGCAAGTTTAAGAAAAGAACCGTCGCTCTCATCGGCTTCCGCCACAAGAAATTCCCCCTGGCCCATCTTGGCATTAGCGCCCAGACTGTCGACCTTCCCACCGACAACTACGGTAGGGTCGAGTTTTGCGTGAAAGAGCATCCAACTTACCATGGAAGTTGTTGACGTTTTTCCATGACTTCCAGCTATGGCTATGCCGTATTTTTTCAAACGCATTAACTCCGCCAGCATCTCAGCTCGCTGTATAACGGGGATCTTCTGTTCTCGAGCGGCCTGGACCTCTTCGTTTTCCTGACTGATAGCTGAGGAGGTGACCACCACATCAGCTCCGAGAATCAACTCTTTCCTGTGACCTATGGAAATTTTTCCGCCAAGGTGCTCTAAGCGCAGGGTTATAGGTGACTCTTTCAAATCTGACCCGCTGACATGATAGCCAAGATTAAGAAGCAGCTCCGCAATACCACTCATGCCAATCCCACCTATTCCCACAAAATGAATACGTTTGCTCTTGTTATACATACAGCGCCCAGTTCCTTTCTCTTAGTGACAGCTCTTTTTATCTGCTCTATCAATGGGTAGAGGCCATGCCGCCATCGAGGCAGACATCGACAATCCTGGATGCGGCTTCCGGAACTGCAAGAGCTCGCATCCTGGCAGACATACCCCGGTAAAGCACTTCATTTTTCAGCAGTTCCTCTATGTTTTCTGCCAACAGCTTGCCCGTCAATTCTTTCTCAGGACAGCTTCTACAACCTCCGCCGTTGACATAATGTTCCGCATTCTTCTGCTGATGATTGTCTGCGGCATACGGGTATGGAACAAGAAAAGCCGGAAGCCCTAAAACCGCAATTTCCGCAAGCGTAGTCGCTCCAGCCCGGGATACCAGCAGATCCGCTTCCTGATATATCTCTGCCATATCATGAAAAAATGGCTCCACCCTGCTATCAATACCGCTTTTTGCATACTGCCGCCGTACAACATCGCAATCATCGATGCCGGTCTGGTGAATCACCGTGAACGGCATCGTAAGGCCGTAATGGCAAAGCGCTTCCGTCATCAGCGTATTGAGGCCATGTGCCCCCTGACTCCCTCCGAGAACAAGCAGTGTTTTCTTGTTTTTCACCGCATCGTCACGTTTGGCAGTCCCGAGCTGAAGAATCGGTTTTCGTACCGGATTACCGGTGAAAACCGTTTTATTCTGAGGAAAGTAGACACCACTTTGCGGCAATGAAATACAGATTTTCTCAGCCAGAGAACCAAGTTTTCTGTTGGCCAGACCTGGAATAGAATTCTGCTCGTGGATCACCGTCTTTATCCCAAGGATTCTGGCTGCAAAAATTACAGGTCCTGTGACATAGCCTCCAACTCCGAGAACAACATCGGGACGATACGAACGAATTATGCGAATCGATTGAAGAAGAGCCAAAGGAAGAGCAGCAACAGCTTTTAATAGATGCGGCAGACTTTTCCCCTTAAGTCCATAACAGTGAATACTTTTGACAGCATAACCGTAGCGGGTGAGGCTTGTTGTATCAATTTTTCGTTTAGTCCCTATGAACATAACTGTTGATCCAGGAAGGCGGCTGCACAATTCCTCAGCCGTTGCGATGGCAGGAAAAAGATGTCCTCCTGTTCCACCGCCAGTGAGGAGAAGCCGTATGGAATCGCCATATTTTTTCATGATATCATGCTCCTGCCTGTTCAGATAACAGGGAGCTTCGAAAATTTTTCACTGCCTCGACAAAACTGCGTCCTCTATGGCCATAGCTGGAAAACATGTCAAAACTGGCACAGGCTGGTGAAAGAAGCACGGTATCTCCACATTCAGCAAGCCGGACCGCTTTTGCAACCGCCTCCTCCATGGTAGCTGCATACTCTATAGTTACGATATCATCCAGCTGCTTCGCAATCAGGTGAGCAGCCTCTCCTATAAGAATGAGATTCTTTACCTTTTGCCGTACTACTTCCCGCAACAGACTATAATCATCGCCCTTATCTTTCCCGCCGGCAATAAGCACAACTTTTCCCCTGGTCTGCCGCAGAGCGCTTATGACCGCACCGGTGTTAGTCGCCTTTGAGTCATTGTAATAACTCACCCCATTTATGCTATCAACCATTTCCATACGATGCGGCAAACCTTTGAAAGAACGCAAAACACCGTTTATGGCCTGATGATTACAGCCACAAATTTTTGCTGCCAAAAGAGCGGCGGCACAATTTGTCCTCCCTATAGGGTTCTCAAAAGTCGTCCCAGAAATCTCGTATTTTTCCTGGACTCCATCTAATTTTATGTAAATTTGTGAATCACAGATGTAGGCATGACACTCTTTACTGTGCCCAAAAAGCACTGTGTCAACATTGGTGAGCTGATCCGCCAGTTCCCGGCATATAACATTATCGGCACAGATGATTGCTTTATCTTCTGGCCCTTGATTCAGAAAAAGATTTTTCTTCGCCAGAAGATAATCAGCAAAACTGCCGTGACGGTCAAGATGATCGGGCGTGATATTGAGAAGAATTGCTATATCCGGTCGGAAACTCCCTACCGTTTCCAGCTGAAAACTGGAGACCTCAACAACCACAACGTCCGGAAGAGTTTTACGCATCAGACATTCCAGAAGAGGGAGGCCAATGTTGCCGCAGACAAAAGGGTTCATGCCGCTCGCTTCAAGCAGCTTGCCGACAAGTGTTGTTACCGTGGTTTTGCCATTCGTTCCGGTAACGGCAACGATCTTGCCCGACAAAAGAGGTGCCGCCAGGGAAAGTTCCCCCACTATTTCAACGCCTGCTTCTCGCGCGGCCTTCAATTCCATAAGGTTGTGGTCAATGCCTGGACTGACGAAAATCAGCTCTCCTCTGGCAATGAATTCTCCTGCATGAGCTCCTCCCTGGTACATCTCACAACATTCAGCCAGCAGCTCTTTTTCATCATGGGATAAAGAGTCCTCAGCTTTTGCATCTGAAACATATACTCTGGCTCCCAGGGCATGCAGATAACGAACAGCAGCCTTCCCCGTAACACCGAGCCCAAGAACCACAACCGGCATACCCTGTCTGATCATTGGATTTTTCATCAGCGTAATTTCAATGTTGCCAGAGCAAACAGTCCAAGGATAATGGAAACAATCCAGAAACGAACAACTACTTTTGGTTCATGCCAGCCTTTTTTTTCGAAATGATGGTGGAACGGAGCCATCAAAAAAATCCGCTTGCCGTTCGTCAGTTTGAAATAGCCGACCTGCATGATGACCGACACCGCTTCCATCACAAAAATTCCGCCGACAATTGCCAGCAGGATTTCCTGCTTGATGATGATGGCGACTGACCCCAGGGCACCGCCCAGGGCCAGAGAACCAACATCTCCCATAAATATCTGGGCAGGATAGGCATTGAACCATAAAAAGCCGAGACAGCCGCCTACAATTGCACCGCAAAAAATGGAAAGCTCTCCACTTCCCGGTACATATGGTATCTGGAGGTACTCAGCTAGCACGACATGTCCAGCCAGATAGGAAAACAGCAGGTACACAGCCGCACTGATCACTGTCGGACCTGCAGCCAGCCCATCAAGTCCATCGGTCAGATTGACGGCATTTGAAGCCCCCACAATCACCAGAACGGCGAAGAAAATATAGAAAAAGCCCAGATCTGGATAAATTTTCTTAAAAAAAGGTACACTCAGATGGCCATCGAAACCGGGATGGAAATAAATGAACAGACCAACCAGCGATGCTCCAAGAATCTGCAGCATCAGTTTGCCTCTGGCGCTCAATCCTTTTGAGTTTTTTCTGGCAATTTTACGGTAATCATCAACAGCACCTATGGCTCCAAAATACAGAATCGTAAAAAGGGCCAGCCAGATAAGGGCATTGTCAAGACGAGCCCACAGCAAAGTTGAAACGGCTATAGCCATAATAATCAGCAGGCCCCCCATGGTTGGGACACCCTGCTTGACCAGATGGCTTTCCGGGCCATCATTACGAACGACCTGGCCTATTTGAAACTTCTGCATTGCGCGTATGAAGAGAGGACCAAAGACTAGCAGAATCAAAAAGGCTGTTACCGCCCCGCCAATGCTGCGAAAAGTAATGTATTTAAAGACATTGAAGCCTATAAATGAGGTGTGCAGCGGATATAGAAAAAGATACAGCATCTGTATTTATTATATTAAATTAAAGGCTTTATCTTTAGAAATGGCGTATTATCACCCGGAAACCAGGCCTTTAACCACGACCTCAAGACCAATTCCCCGGGAGGCCTTGACAAGAACCCAGGATCTGGATGACACAACTCCTTGCTTTTCGCAGTTTTTCAACCATTCCACAATCGCATTTTTATCGGCAAACCGGTGAATGCGGTCACCACCCATTCCGGCAGCAATTGCTCCCTTTGCAACGTGTTCGGCAAAAGCACCAATGACAAGAAGATAATCGAGTCCAGATGCTGCGGCAATACGGCCCAGCTCTCGATGTGCTTCATATGACGCACTGCCAAGTTCAAGCATATCTCCAAGAACAGCAATCTTGCGATCGCCTTTCAGCTCTGCCAGTGTTGCCAGTCCTGATGCCATTGAAGCTGGATTGGCATTATAGGTATCATCAAGGACGGAATATCCTGCCTCAGCTTTGACAACCGCCAGCCTCCTGGCAGTGGAAGAAAAACACTCGAGCCCCTTGACGATAGTTTCACCTGAGACTCCTGCAGCAAAAGCAATTGCTGCGGCAGCCAGGCTATTTGCTACATTATGCCTTCCCGGTACGGCAAGAGCGACATCATGGACGGAGGCCGGCAAATGAAGTTTGAAGGAGACACATCCATCACTGCGGTACCGGATACCACTCGCATAAAGATCTGCTTGCCTGTCATCGGACCGTTCTACCGACCAGCTGATTTTTTTGTGCTGGTATTTCTCAGCCATTGCTCTAACGTATGGATCAGCCAGGTTCACGATCAAAGTTCCCCGCCGATCCGTGTTGTAAAAAAGCTGTTCCTTTTCTTTTGCCACTCCATCTATGGAACCCAGCCCTTCCAGATGAGCCCCGTGCACATTAACGATACAGCTTATATCCGGATCTGCAATACCCGCAAGCCTTGAAATTTCACCTGAGGTATTCATTCCCATTTCCAATACCGCAACCTTGTGCTTCAATTGCAACGGTAGAAGAGAAAGAGGAAGGCCGACAAGATTGTTGAAATTTCCCTGTGTTTTCAACACTCGCCCATTAGGTTCGGTGAGCGTATCAGGCCACTGTTGAAAAAATATTGCTGCAGTCATCTCCTTAACGGTCGTTTTCCCTGTACTGCCGGTGATGGCAGCAACAAGAGGAGCAGATATACAGCCCAGTCTGCGTCTTCTATATGCGGCAAGGTCACCTAACGCTTTCAACGTATCGTCAACCCTGAACACAGGAAGATCATCCCTGTGTTCCACT
>JAZBNU010000333.1:0-4264 GCA_036350815.1 Desulfopila sp. | reverse complement strand
TGACGGCCGACAGTGACACTCTGGCTGCTGCCCATGCCGGCCTGGAGCAGGCACGTCATAAACGCACCGCGGCCCGGAGTCTTTATATGCCTGAAATTGCATTATCGGCAAACTATATGTACCTCGACGACGACATAACCCTTTCTCCGGATGACATCCTCTCCAGCATGCCCGCAGGATCGCAGCTGCAGCCCCTTATAGAAGGATTAGGACAGCAATATGGGCTTTCCGGTGCAGCAATAAACAGTGCTTTTACCTCAACCATTGCCGAACAGAACAACCGCTCCATCAGTATCGGCGGATCCTGGCCAATCTATACAGGAGGAAGGATAGACGCTGCCCAGGATATTGCCGCAAATAGGGAAAATGAGGCAGGTCAAAAGCTGAGAAAAACCCGACATGAACAATTTGAACTGCTGGTCCGCTATTATTTCGGTGCTGTTCTGGCGCAACAGGTTTTTACTACCCTGCTCGAAGTAGAAAAAGGCCTGCAGGCTCATTTCGAACACGCACAACTCCTGGAACAGCAGGGCCAGATAGCCAGGGTAGAAAAACTGCAGGCCGAGGCTGCCTATGACAAGGCCAGAGTTGACCGCCGCAAAGCCGGCCATGATCTGGAAATTGCAGGCACAGCGCTTGCCAGGACCCTTAAAATTCAGCCACGTATTACCCCGACGGACAATCTCTTTATCAGCAACAATTTACCTGAAACAGCTTTTTTTCTCGACAAAACGCTGGAAAGTTTCCCGGGACTCGGCCTGCTCGAATCCAAGCAAAAGCAGGCAGAAGATCTCGTAATCATGGAAAAAGGCCGCTACTACCCGACCGTCGCCCTGGTGGGCAATTACAATATCTATGAGGAAGACAACCTTGCCGGTGAGCTACTTCCCGAATGGATTGTGGGAGTTGGCCTTAAGCTGCCGCTGATGGAACGCTCCGGTCGGAGCGGTGATGTCGCCGCCGCCAAAAGTATGGTCAAGCAACTGGAATTTCTTCAAAACCAGGCCCGAAATGATCTGGCAGTGATGGTTGAGAAAACCTATCGACAGACGGAACAGGCTAAAGAGGAATATCACGGCCTTCGCTCAAGCCTGGAGCTTGCCGAGGAAACCGTCCTTTTACGCACTAAGGCTTTTAACCAGGGACTGTCAACCTCACTTGACGTGGTCGATGCGGAGCTCTTTCTGGCCGAAGTCAAGACTCGACGCTCAGCAGCCGTTTACAACCACGTTATAGCCCTAGCAAAACTTCTGGCCCTGAGCGACAAAATCGACGCTTTTTTTCAGTATCAGAATCCTTTGATAACAGAGGTGCAGTAATGCGCTATATTAAATATTTTCTATTCACCCTGCTAGTTGTTGCCACAGTGATCTGGTTGAGCTATTCCTTCTGGCTTGCCTATCAGCCCCGTCAAACACGACTGCAGGGACAGATTGAAGCCCGGCACTACAGTATCAGCTCCAAAGTAGCCGGGCGGATCGATGAGGTTTTTGTCCGCAAAGGCGACCAAGTACAACAGGGCCAGTTAATTTTTACCATTATCAGTCCGGAAATCAATGCTCGACTGGCCCAGGCAGTCGCCGGCCGGGATGCTGCCGAGGCCGTTGCTGAAGGAGTTGAGAAAGGCTCAAGAAAACAGCAGATTGAAGCCGCCCGGGAACAATGGCAAAAAGCGGAAGCAGCAGCTGATCTTATGGAAAAAACCTATCAACGAATTGACAGTCTTTACCGCGATGGGGTTGTCGCCGAGCAGAAACGAGATGAAGCATACACCCGTTTCCTCACCTCAGCTCATGAAGCGGATGCAGCATTGCAACTCTACAGACTTGCCGAAGAAGGCGCCCGGGAGGAAGAAAAGAAGGCAGCTCAGGGAAAAGCCCGGATGGCCGCAGAAACAGTGACAGAAGTCGAAGTCTATGCCGCTGAAACACACATTGAGAGCCGCCGCAGCGGTGAAGTTGCACAAATTCTGCTACACGGTGGTGAACTTGCTCCTCAGGGCTTTCCAGTGGTGACTATCGTAGATATAGACGATGCCTGGGCAGTATTTCATGTCCGTGAAGATCGACTGGCAGAGTTCCAGAAAGGCCAGGAGTTTGAAGCTGTCATCCCCGGCCTGGACAATGCACGCCACTCTTTCCGTGTCAGCCACGTTGCCGTGATGGGAGACTTTGCCACCTGGAGAGCAACCAGCAGCGACACAGGCTTTGACATGCGCACTTTCGAGGTCGAAGCCCGTCCTGTTTTCCCCATTAAAGATTTGCGGGTCGGAATGAGTATTCTGGTGGAATGATGTCTCCCCCCTCTCTTGCCAGTCTATTAGCTGAGGAATGGCGCACCGTGCGCTATGACCCCTGGCTGTTCAGCCTCATTTCCTGGCTTCCGCCCCTGTTGTTTCTGCTTATGTGGGCAATCCTGTCGGCCGGTATAATCCGCGAGCTTCCCATTGGAATGTGTGATCTTGATAAGAGCAATATGTCGAGATCCTTAACCCGCCACTATCAGGCCTCTCCGACCTTGCAGATACGCAGAGATTTCACCGATCCGCATACCGGAACTGCAGCCCTACGGGCCGGAGAAATCTATGCCCTGATTGTTCTTCCCGCCGATCTTGAAAAAGATACTGTCAGCGGCCGTCCTCCTCAGATTACCGCCTTTGTGAACACGCAATTTCTGGTGATCGGCAAGGTTATAAACTCTTCTCTTATGCAGGCTCACTCTACCTTCGCCGCCACAATAGAAATGGGCAAAAATCTGCTTGGAGGAGCACAATTACTCGAGATTGCTCTGATTGAAGCCGTACCGGCCAGAACGCAGGTGACACCTCTATTTAACAGCAATTCCAACTACGCCCAGTTTCTTGTTTCGGCCATCCTGCCCGCAGTCTGGCAGATACTTATGGTAGTTGCAACAATACTTTCCCTTGCCGCCGAAAAACGTCGAAAGCCAGACATCAGTTCGCCTCTCGGTCTTTTTCCAGTACACACGCTTCTCACCAAATTAGGATTTCTCAGCCTGATATTCTGGCTCCATGGACTCTTTTTTCTCTTACTAATGTATGTTCACCTAGGCTGGCCGATGCATGGCAGCTGGGTCTTTCTTATGATTGCCCAGTTTATTACTGTCTGTGCCGGCATCGCCGTCGCCTCAATGCTCTACTTCCTTACCATGGACGGCGGCAGGGCTTTGAGTTTTGCTGCGGCATATACGGCACCGGCATTAGCCTTTATGGGAGTCACTTTTCCAGTTAGCGATATGACCCTCCCGGCCAGAATCTGGCGCAGTTTTATCCCGATAAGTCACTATGCCGAAATCCAGTTCGGACAAGTAAATTATGGCGCTCCCCCTGCTTCGGCTATCCCTCAGCTCGTTTTTCTATGCCTCTTTCTTCCAGCGCTCCTGTTCTCCATATACCGGGTGAAAAGATCTTCCACTGAAACTGCAGATGGGCAAAGGACAATATGAAGTACCAGGAAATTCTTCTTCTTGAGTTGCGGTCATTGTTTACCAATCCAGCAATTCTGCTGACGGTTTTCGGCGGAGTCCTGCTCTATTTTTTTCTTTATCCTCTGCCGTACACCCAGCAGGTTCCCAGGAATCAGGAAGTCGTTGTGGTCAACCTCGACAACAGCCGACTCAGCCGGCAGTTTGAAAGAATGGTTAACGCCACACCCCAGGTTCATCTGAGTACACGAGCGTACAGTCTGAGGGAAGCGAAAGAGATTTTCCTGCAACGAAAACTGGCGGGGATTCTGGTAATTCCGGAAAATTTTTATAGAGACCTTCTCCTGGGACACCGACCTGCGCTTTCTTTTGCCGGAGATGCCTCATATTTTCTCGTCTACTCCACGGTACTGGAGGGGATGACAGCCGCCGGGAACACTCTGGCAGCTCAGGTGAAAATACAACGCATGATCAATGCAGGCCAACCAATAACACAGGCAGAACGCCAGTACAGTGCCATACGGCTTAATCTCGTCCCTGTTTTCAACCAGACCATGGGGTATGTTAATTATGTTATCCCGCCGGTCTTCATATTGATTCTCCATCAGACCTTGATAATGGCGGCGGGAATACTGGGTAGCGGGCAAAACGAACCTCAACCAATCAACAGCAACAGCTACTGGCGCAGAGCTCCACCCTGGCGCTTATTAGTGATCCGCAGCGGCATGTTTATGGGCGTCTACTGGTTTTTAACTCTGTACTATCTTGGGTTCAGTTTTTCCCACTACTCGATCCCCCGCCTGGCCGATGCTGCCGAACT
>JAZBNU010000332.1:0-2357 GCA_036350815.1 Desulfopila sp. | reverse complement strand
TAATTCACTTCAATCAGGTTACAACGTTTTGCTCACAGTTGAGCGCCGAGTCAGATCATCGATGGAACAGCTCTCGATGACGCAAACAAAAAACAGGAGGAAACCGGTCATGATGAAGAAATCCATCACCATCGTAGCAATGACGATTTTAGCACTGATGTTGTCACTCCCGCTCGCCTTTGCCGAGCCGACCGTGATAAAAATCGCTCATCCCAATGTCCCACAGCACCCCATGGGGCAATGTTTCATCAAATTCAAGGAGCTCGTAGAACAACGCTCAAATGGAGCCTACCGCGTTGATGTCTACGACAGTTCAAAGTTTGGAAATTTTGACAGCGTTGTCCAGGGACTACAGTACAACATGCTGCAAATGGGCTCGGCTTCAACTCCCAACCTGTCGCCTTTCTCGGATTCATTCCTGATTTACGACCTTCCCTTCCTGTTTCCCGACTATGAGTCAACCGATCTAATCACCGATGGTCCGATAGGTATGGACGCCGCCAAAGCACTTGAGTCAAGTGGAATTATCGGCTTAGGATACATCGAGATTGGCTTCAGAAACATCTGGAACAATCAAAAGACCATAAAAACCATGGAAGATGCCAAAGGACTAAAAATCAGGTCTACACCCTCAAAAGCTCACATTGCAACGTTGAAGGCGTTAGGCATGAATCCCACTCCCATATCCTGGGGCGAGGTTTATACAGCTCTACAGCAGAAAACCGTAGATGGAATCGACATCGATCTGAACCTTGCCTGGTATAACAATTTTCCTGAGGTTAACAACAATCTGACTATTGTTAATAGCCTTTACAGCCCTCACCTGGTCATGATGTCGAAAAAATTCCAGGACAGTCTTTCTCCAGAAGACAAAAAGATGATTCTGGATACGTTCCAAGAGGTCAAACTCTACGAACGTAAGCTGATCCGCGACGGCGAGAAGATGATCATGGATAAACTGGCTGACAAAGGGGTCACTGTAACCGTGCTTTCCGATGAGGAACGGGCGAGGTGGGCCGAAGCAACCGCATCTGTGTATGAGCAATTTGAAGACCGGATTGGTAAAGATCTGATTGAACAGGTCAGAGAAACCATTAAAGCCGGTAAATAAGATGTAATCCAAGGGCAGCCGGGTGATGTGGTTACCATTTCCCCGGCTGTCCTCGCAGAGGTCATGCACTATGATGAAAGCCAAAACATTGATCACAAGAATAGAAGAGATAGTCTCCAGTTTTTGCCTTGGTGCAATGATTGTGATTATCTCAGTTCAAGTGTTCCGTAGATATGTTCTGCAGAACTCACTGGACTGGTCAGAGGAGTTGGCACGCTACTTTTTCATCTGGGCAGTTTACATCGGCTGCAGTTTTGCCACCAAGGAAGATCGTCACCTCGAAGTAACCATCCTCAGACATGTCAACAAAGGAAAATGGGCCAAGCCGATCACCACGCTCGCCTATGTCCTGACCATAATATTCTGCGGCGTCGTCACGGTATGGGGCACCCAGATGGTTTTCTTTCTCGTCAATACAGGACAAAAAACCCAGGCTCTCGAGACAAGCATGTTCTGGATATACATTGCCATTCCTCTCGGCATGGGGCTCATGTGTTTGAGAACATGTGAGAGATTATGGCTGCTATTGACAGGTAAAATCGACCCAAGTGCTGGTTTGAGCTAGGAGGCAGTGCATATGGATCCGTCAATCATCATGATATTCGTTTCTCTTGCCACCTTCCTGCTTCTCAGCGTGCCAATCGGCATTGCGATCGGTCTATCGGTAGCTGTGGGCATCATTTTTGGCGGAATTCTGCCCAGCGCATTCTTAATTCAGAAAATGTTTACCTCTCTGGATGTCTTCCCTCTCATGGCCGTCCCGTTTTTTATCATGGCCGGGGAGATCATGCAGAAGGGAAGCATGGCGCAACGTCTATTGGAGGTTTCGCGCGCCCTTGTTGGTCATATTACCGGGGGTATGGCGCATATATCCGTTCTTACCAGTATGTTTTATGGTGCTCTTTCGGGGTCATCACCAGCCACTGTCGCAGCCGTTGGAGGAATTATGGTACCTTCAATGATAAAGGAGGGGTATTCACGATCCTTCGCTACTGCGGTCAACACTTCAGCCGGCTCTCTGGGTGTTATCATTCCTCCGAGCGTACCTCTTATTATCTATGGAACGACCGCAGGAGCCTCTGTTGGAGATCTGTTTATCGCTGGAATTATCCCAGGGCTGGTCATAGGATTATTTTTAATGGGCTGCAGCTATATTCTTGCCAGGAAATATGGCTATACAGGAAGCGGTCAGCGAGCGCCACTGAAAGAAATTTTTGCGGCAGTAAAAAACTCGATTTCGGCCCTG
>JAZBNU010000331.1:0-4460 GCA_036350815.1 Desulfopila sp. | reverse complement strand
CGTAATGCCAGCCAAATGAGAACAAATACCAGTCCGATGGCGCCCCGGTACAACGACACCACAAATGCATCCCAGCCGTTGGCCAGAAGGATGCCGCCGATCCCTCCCGATATACCCCAAAACAGAGCCGCCAGCGTCACAAAAGCAGTACTCGCACTTACCATTTACTCTCCTTTTCTCTGGAAAGACTCTCACTGTTGTCGAAGGTGAGAGCGGCACTGTGTACATGTCTCAGTTCATCTGTCCTAATCGAGCACGTTACTGAGATCATAGCTGAAGGAAAGGTCAGTCCGCAAAACTGGAAAGTATACTGCTTGAACATATTGGACATCTACTTTAAGAATTGTCCCTATAGTTGGCCTCAGGCGCGTAAAGCCCTCAGTGTATTTAATTCCAATAGCCCAGCCTATTTCAAACAGTCCTGCAATGATAAGAATTATCCAGTTCATAACGAAATCTCAACGCCAGTGCGGGGCGTCCCGCAGAGTAAGTGAAAAAATAGAAGTCGTCCTCAGTTCAGAGCACGTTCTAATGCTCAGGTTATCGGCGCGGTGCAGCTCAATCCAGCGCCGAAGATCAGGTGCCAACGGTTTATAACGCCGGAGTAATAGCCCGGTCGGTATTCTCGGCAAGAGGAGCGCAGGGGGAGTTGGTGGTGATGAGTACGACAGTGGTTTTTACGAAGAAAAGACAACATCAGGCAAGACTTCCCAAGTTGTTATCTTTGTTCCTTGCACATCCTTAATTTTGATCATGCATGAATGGGCGGCCTTACCTTATCGTCAACCAGAAACTTGCAGGCGCCGCATAAGCCAATAAGCAGCCGGACTTGGTTTTGGTGAGGCCGAGCTTTTCATGGATCAACCAGACCGGCAGTTCGTCCAGGTCGTTCGAGACCTCGCATTGATTATCGTTACCATCAAGAATCATAAGAAGATCTCGGAAAGTGGATTACAGCCCGGCAGGTAGTGACCTGTCAGGCTGTAATCATATTTGCTTACGGGCGATGTCAGCCGAAAGTTACCAGCTGTCACCAAGGACCTGACTTATATCGAGGCATTTTGCCTTCTCTTCTTCGGTCAAGTCTTCCTTGCGTTTGATATTTTTCACATCATCAATATAACAGGCGTATTCTTTGCCGTCCTTATCCTGAACCCAGACCATTTTCTGATATTCTTTTGAAATGATTTCTCCGCGCATGCTCATGGTGAACCTCCTAGTGTTGGAATGTAAGGCAGCCTTTGAAATTTGGACACCCTTTTTACTGACAACTTTCTCGTGTGATTACGTGAGCAGTAAGTGTTTGCTATAGAGTAATGACGGATATGGCAGCTGACAAGTGCAAAGAGCATCAGAGTTTGTAAAAAAAATCCTGATGCTTCCCTCTTGAAGGCTGAGTTGCTCTTGATGCGAGGTGTAACAAGATTCTATAGAGTTTCCTGCTGTTCCCTGTTTTGCCTGCTGTTAGGCAGGCAGAAATATCTTCAGTCTGGTACCGTCGCCTTCCCTGGACTCGATGTTGATGTCTCCATTATGCCTTTTGATTATTGAATAGGCAATCGATAACCCAAGTCCAACTCCTTTGACGGAGCTCATCTTTTTAGTAGAAAAATAGGGGTCAAAAACTCTTTCCAGAACAGCGGCAGCTATTCCGTTGCCGTTGTCACCTATTTCGATCTTCACATATTTACCCGCAGTAAGCAGTACAGTATGGTTCTTCGATTGCTGCTGCTGTGTATGGTTTTCAGCCACTATTTCAAGCCTCCCCATGAGACCGTTAAAGCTCTCAATGCTGTTATTCAGAATATTAGAGAATGCAACCATCAGCTGCTGACGATCGCCTTTGATCGGCCATATTGCGGGATCAATCGTCATCTCAAGAGAACACTCTTCAGTGTTGATGTTTACAAGGACAATCTCGCGTAAAAAAGAGGATATGTCCATTTCCTCCAAAAAGAGATTACCCCCTGGGGAAAATGAGATGAGTTTATTTGCCAGATCACGGGCTTTGTTTGATGCCAGTGTTATCTGTTCCAGATATTCACGCCCTGACGGTCCCAGACCTTTATCCAGTTGGACCAGATCGACATTGCCTCGTATTACCTGAATTATATTGTTAAAATCATGAGCAATCCCACCAGCAAGGCTGCCTATCGCTTCCAGCTGCTTGGTGCGTTGCAGTATTTCTTCGTTTTTTTTCCTCTCAGCGTCAATCTCCTTTTCACGAGTGATATCTACGGCTATCTGCAATCTCACCCAACTCCCGTCAACCCATTGAATGGCCCTGTCATAATTGCGATACCATTTACCGACAACAGGATTATGAGCTTCCCATTCGTACACCCCGGTCGGTTGAGCTTCCTGATCAAGCAGATCATTGTTGGTACAGTGATCACATGGGCCATCAAGATTTCTGAACGAACGCCAGCAGATTTCTCCTCTGCAGTCTTTTCCGAAATCGTTGCGCATTTTTTGATTCATGAAAAGGATCGTATAATCCTGCATGTCTGCAACATAAACATGCGCATCCATGCCGTTGAGAATGGCCAGCAACTGTTCCTGCGATCTTTCCAGAGCCTTGCTGGTGTTTCGGTACGCTGTGTTTTCTCTGTTGATTCCTATGACATGGTCGGGTTTTCCGGTAGCGCCGTGAATAACATTAATTAAGTCATTGAACCACAGGTACGTACCATTTTTATCTCGCATCCTGTATTCAATACCTTTTCCGGGATGTGAATCCTGTCCTTTGACTAAAGCCAGAATATATTCCCTGTGCAATTCAAGGTCGTCGGGATGGATAAGGGATTCAATGGATTTATAATGCTGGGATTTTAGCTCTTTTCTGTCATGGCCTAGCATGGAAAAGAATGCATCGGAAATATAGTCATACTCTCCGGATGTGAGGTCTCTTCTGTAGATAATATCACGCGAGTACTCAAGAATTTCCATAAATTTCTGATTGCCCTGCTGATTCATGACATAATAGCTGGTTCTGAAATGCTCAAACCAGGCAGATACTCCGCTCACAATCACATAGACGCTTACCAGCCGTATAAAAAACTCTTCTGAGTAGTCATATATCCCAATAATGTTCTGTGGGGTGATGTGCAAAAAAGTAACCGCTGTGATCAGTAAAAGAGTCCACACCAGACCCTCTTTTTTTCCCAACAAGAAAAAACCAATAAGAGGAAAGGTAAACAACCACAGAGCTTTTGACCCACCCTCACCGCCAAGAACAAACATGTACAGCAGGAGGGAACAGTATGCGACGCCGCAGAATCTGAAAACCAGCATGCCTGCCGGTCGTCTTGCCTGAAAAACAGCACCAACAAGAAAAAGAAATATCAGAAAAAAAATACTAAAAGCCAATGTGGTGCTGCCAACTGAATAGTTGTAAACGCCATATATCATCATGGCGGGAACACCAAAGCCTACGAAAACCAGAAAATGTTTCAACCTGAGTATGTCTTGCTGGGTCGAAGTATTGCCAGGATCTATGTTGGCAAAAAGATGACAGCTCATGGATCTATACATTGCCTTAAGCTTCTCCACAAATCATCCTCCCGTACTATCAACTTCCCTCAAAATAAATGGTGCCCTTCTCTCCTTGAACTCTATTTTAATTTGTTCTTTTTAGTTTTTTCTGGCACTTTCAACTTAGAGATACTGAGTAGAGTCTCCTCGGTTAGACTGACTGCGACGTGAGAACGATCTTCCGAAAACTTCCTGTCATTCGCCTTCTCTGTTATTTAACATGGGACGACAATCTTCTCATGTTCTTTTTCTCACTATTTTTTCTTTCGTTCGATGTCTTAAAAGCTTAGTACCGTTTTAGAACTGTTTTTACTGAAAAGAACCAACCTGGAACTGATGTTAAGTAATTCGTTGTATAGTTAAGCTTTGGTATTATTGTTTCATCAACTTGAGCTGCATTTTTTCATGGTAGATCAAAAAATAAACAAAGGGGTGGATTATTGGAAGTTTTCTCCATAAGCCCACTCCTGCAATGGGAAGACAAACTTGGAGAGTTGAGCAATGGCGAAAGTTACAATGATTAGTCCGCAGGAGGCGTTTGCACTGGCTGAATCTGAAAAGGGGAGACTGATCGATGTCCGCACTGTCGGTGAGGCTTTGGCCGAGCAGTTGCCGGGGTCACTCTTTCTGCCTTTTGATCTGGTAAATAGGCAACGGCTTGAAGAGATGGGAGTTATCGGAGAGGTACCGATTCTGGTCTGTCGCTCAGGCAGCAGGGCAAAACAGGCGGCAGAGGCGCTTGCGGCAGAAATGGGAGAGGTTGCAGTTCTGGACGGAGGAATAGTCCGCTGGAAAGAGGACGGCTTAGAAACTGATACCGGCAGCAGGGCTATTCCTCTGGAACGTCAGGTTCTTGTCGGTGCAGGCAGCATGATGCTGCTGTTTACGATCCTGGGGTTCCTGGTATCGCCATTTTTCTATGCACT
>JAZBNU010000330.1:0-2442 GCA_036350815.1 Desulfopila sp. | reverse complement strand
GTGGCCAATACCGCCATTCAGGACATCATGGTATACCAGATGCTGTCCCATACCTTGGCATACTATGTGGATGAACCTTCATTCTCCAGACGGTTTTCCCTGAAACTTTTTTTCATCAGCGAACGGATGCGGCGCGCTGCTTTTGAAGGCAAAATTGATTATCTGCCCATGTATCTTTCGCAGATTCCAAAGATGTTTGCCGGACGCCGTATCCCTCTCGATATAGCCATGATCCAGGTCAGCCCGCCTGATCAGTTCGGCTATTGCAGCCTCGGCGTTTCAGTAGATATTACTCGCTCAGCCATGGAAAACGCGCAGATGGTTATCGCCCAGGTCAATCCGCATATGCCGCGTACCTGGGGTGACAGTCTTGTCCACCTGAGCAATATCGATTTTTTTGTCCCTCATGAGGAGCCGCTGGTCACGTACAGCACCAAAGTACGTGATAATCTTGTCATCAGCCGTATAGGCCATTTTATCTCCCAGCTCATCCGCGACGGTGACACTCTGCAGGTGGGTTTTGGCATGCTCCCCAATGCGGTACTGCAATATCTTCAAGATAAAAAAGACCTGGGCATTCATACCCAACTGATAACCGATGCCATGCTCCCTCTCTTTGAACAGGGCGTCATCAGCAACAGGCTGAAAACATTGCTGCCCCGTCGGGTAGTTGCCTCTCTCTGCATGGGCAGCGAAAAGCTTTATCGTTTCGTTAATGACAATCCTCTTTTTGACTTTCGTTCATCTGAATTCGTCAGCGATCCGCTGGTGATCGCCCGTAACGATAATCTTGTTTCCATCAGCTCGGCCCTGGAAGTCGATCTTACCGGGCAGGTCTGTTCAGACTCACTGGGATATCGCTTCTATAGCGGTATAGGCGACCAGGTCGATTTTATCCGCGGCGCTGCCATGTCGAAAGGCGGCTTCACTATCGTTGCTCTGCCTTCAACCGCTAAGGGCGAAACAGTTTCAAGAATAGTTTCCCATCTCTCCGAGGGTGCCGGTATTGCCACCACCCGGGGTGATATCAATTTTGTTGTGACCGAATATGGTTATGCCGAACTGCAGGGCAAGGGCATTTATCAGCGCGTCATGGAGCTGGCGCAGATAGCCCACCCCAAATTTCGGGCCCAGCTTATCAATGATGCAAAAAAACACCACTATATTTTCGCTGATCAACTGCCGCCACTGGAAGAAGACCTTATCTACCTGGAAAAATATGACTGGCGCGTGGATTTAAAAAACGGCAGGACTGCCTTTATCCGTCCTCTTTACCCTGCCGACGAATTCGACTACCGCACATTTTTTTATTCCCTCAAGGAAGAGACCATCTATCGCCGTTTTTTCTATAAAATCCGTCTATTTTCTCATGAACTGGCACAGCAGCAGTGGTCTGAAGTGGACTATCATGACACTATGTCGCTGATCGGCAGGGTACAAACAGAAGGTCATTACGAAATTATGGCAATAGGGTCATACTCTCGGGACAAAGATGACTATGCGGAAGTCGCCTTTGTGGTCCATGATGATTTTCATGGCCTTGGAATAGCCGGGCATATGCTTGGCTACCTCGAAACGATTGCCCGGGAAAACAATTTTATCGGTTTTGTTGCCACAGTTATGCAGGGTAACGAGGCAATGCTTCGAGTTTTCGAGAAGCACTACCCCCATATGCTGCGCGAAACCCTGCCTGGCGGAGAAATACTTGTTACCATGCCTTTTCAGCTCTCTGGTATTCCTCACAATCAGCTGGGAGATCAGACGTAGCCGGATCCCCCAGCAAAGATGACTGTCAGAAAAACTTGGAGAAAAAAACAGCAATTTTATTCCCAGCGTTCTGGGGCAACTCCCTCCTCTCTTCCTCTTCTTTTTTCCTGAAGAGCAACAGTTTCGGAAGGGTTACAAGTTTTCCAAACAACAGCAAAGGACAGACAAAAACAAGGTAAAAACCAACAAAAAGATAATCACGGAAGTTCATGTGAAGATCAAAATCAAAGTCACAGGACACTTCATAGGCTGAAGGAACATAAAGATTTTTTTTTACAACAGTTTTCATAGATACCCCCTGGAAAAGAAATCTGCACCGGCATTGAATACACCGGGAACAAAGGAATAACTCAAATTTACATCACTTATTTCTGATCGGAGGAACACCGGGATCGGGAATATCTTCATAAGCTGAAACGCTTAAGGTTGCGGCATCGCAGGACAGTCGGCCTCGGAAGTCAAGAGAAGATATCAGGAAAGAAAGCGTTGGTCCGACAGCACCATTATATACCACATCGTGGCACTGTCAAGCAGGGATCTTCATTACTCCTGCTTTTCGTTCGCCTCGGAAGATACAGTATGTGGTATAATACCTCAGCAGAGCAGATAGTAATTACCGCGAATATCCCTGCAGACTCTCCCCTGTAGGGAACAACGTAAAAATGAGTGCTCCGC
>JAZBNU010000329.1:0-8793 GCA_036350815.1 Desulfopila sp. | reverse complement strand
GGCGACAGTATATCGTAATCTTGAGATATTATCCGAAATCGGTATGATCGGAAAACTCGAGGTAAGTGGCAGGCAGAAACGTTTTGACTGGGATGTCGATGCACATGATCACATTTTTTGTGTCCGTTGTCACCGGGTTGATGATCTTCACATGAAGAGAAAACAACTAGGGATTGAGGTACCGGAAACGGTGGGAGGATACCGTATTACCGGATACAGGCTGGAAATTGCCGGGTTGTGTAAACAGTGCCGGAGTAAATTGAAAGAGGAAAAGGAGAAATAGAAATGGGCGGATGCGCATGTGGGGCAAAGCAGGGATTGACAGAGGAACAGAAAAAGATCCTGCAGGCTTTTAATGGTCTTGATAAGCCGGTTGGAACAAAAGATATCGTCGAAGCAACCGGGCTTGATAAAAAGGTTGTCAGCAACGAGATCAGCAAACTGAAAAAAAATAATTTACTGGACAGTCCTGTTCGCTGCAAATATGGGATTACAGGAGATGGTATCAATGCCCTGAAATGCTAGCTCACTCTCCGGGTGGCTCGATATGATCCGCTCTCCCGCATCGCTTTTGCGATATGCACTCCATAGTCTATCGCAAGTCTCCTTGACTGGCGAACCATCTCGAGCCATACAATATCCAGGCAGCCCAGAATATCCTGGACATTTATGGAAAGGTCAATTTCTGAATGGGATGCCATGATGTATCAAAGGGTTTTTTACTGGCGATGTGATTTATATGCAGCTGTACTATCCCTACGACCGGAATACTCTTTTCTCACAGGCCGTGTGACAGGGGCAGTGAAAGTGTAAAAATGGTTCCATTTCCGCTGGAGGAGGAAAATGTAACTGCTCCGCCTAAAAGATGTTCTCCCAATAGTTTCATGGAAAACGTTCCAATTCCTCTTCCCAACTGTTTTTTCGTGCTGAAATTTCGCTGAAAAATCCGATGTTGGATATTTTCAGGTATCACTGCGGCATTCCAGACGGAAAAAGAGAGCGTGTTGTTATGCTTTGTGGACCAAAGCTCAACGGTACCCCCTTCCGCTGTGGCTTCGAAAGCGTTGGTCAGCATGTTGCAGAGGATACGTAATGTAATTGATATGTCAGTATTTAGAGCGGTTTCTTCGTTCTCACCGGAAAAGACGAGATGTCTATCTCGGGAAAGAGGATGACCGTTGTAGAGTGATCTCAGTTCGGTATACAGCATTCCAACAGTGGTTTGCTCTCGTGTAAGAGCGTATGTGCCGGACATGTTTTCGGTAAGATAGCGCTGGATCGATATTTCGTGTTGGAGACGCAAGACCGATCTGCGCATCTGCTGTACCAGCGGGGAGGGACTTTCCGCTGCCAGCAGCTCGCTGCCTCCCACCACCATACACAGCATATTGCTGATGTCGTGGAAAAACGCTTGTTCAAATGCTGCCAGCTGTTGCTGCCTGGTAATATCCTGGAGAAAGAGAAGAAGAAATTTTTCATTCTCTATCTGAAGGGGCTGGGCGCGGACGCTGAAGACAATATCAATCTCTTTTTCGCCTCGAACGGCTCGCAGGGCACAGGTTTGTTCTTTAGGAGCATTTTCAGCAAGGCTTGAGACCATAGCAACGGCAGCACCACAGCTTGGACAGAATCTGGTGGTGCCGCATCCTGCTGGTTTTTTATGCGCGTGAATACAGTCAAGCATCTCCCCGGGCCGCAAACCCAGCTTTTCCTGTGGGGTGGCAATCCCCATTGCCTTCATAAATGAGTCATTACAGGCAACAACCTGTCTTTCGCTGTTAACAACAGCGAGAACCCCGTTAATGGTGTGCAGCAGACCGGTGACTAGAGCGCTCCGGCTCACTCTTTCTATATCGAGACTCAACTCTTCTTTCTGCTTTCGCTGAGGGCGGGCAAAATACGTATCCATTGTTCGGCTCAGGTTGTGGTTCATGAGGAGAAAAAGGTTGCTGAGTAAGGGAAGCGCTGTACCCAGGGCAGAAACAGCTTCTCAGGTTTCTGCCGGTTATCTGCTTTTTGCAAAATGAACGATGACTTTCGACTAATGGCAAGGTATTGTCGCACCTCTAACAAACAATTACAACAAAAAAAGAAGGGATGGCTGCTTCCCAAAAGATATTGGAAACCTAGCCGCAATATTTCACGTGTTTGCTGAGTTCATAATCGAGGCATCAAGGTGCAGCTATAATAATCTACCGCAAACCCTTGATAACGAAAAGCATGGGCTCAGCAGGCACGCCCGAAGGGTGAAAAATAAGTTAGCATGCCGGCAGCTTGTATACCTACAAACTGTACCCAGCACAAAGCAAAGAATATCTGCATTAATTATTTGATTTTTCATTATAAAAATGACGGTAACTTGCTTTTTCATGAAATGTTGGGGGCTAGTCCCGCAGGCTTTGCAGGGAGGCATGAGAAATTCGGGTTAGAATCGTCGCAATACCGGGATCTTCCGTCCCTCTTCGTCGACAGCCACGTAGGTAAAGGCAGCCTGGGTTACCTTGTAGCGTTTGCCTTCCTCTTTTTTTAATCCCTTTACAGGCTTGACCCATATTTCCAAATGGATGGTAACGGAAGTTGTACCGATTTTGAGAACTTTGCCGTAACAGCAGACCACATCTCCGACATGCGCCGGTCGAAGGAATTTAATTGAGTCAACGGCAACGGTTACGACCCGTGACTCAGCTACTTCTTTTGCCAGAATACCACCGGCAATGTCCATCTGCGACATAATCCAGCCGCCGAAAATGTCCCCGTGAGGATTCGTGTCGGCAGGCATTGCCAATGTCCGCAGTATCAGCTCTCCTATTGGCTGTTCCTGTTCGTTATTGTTTATCATTTCAAAAGTATATATAAAAGGTTAATCGAAAAGATAGAGTGGTCGTTCTTTTTCTTCTTCATAATATGGCAGCATGAGCGGTACTAGGCGGCGAAGGGTTGAAATCCTGTTGACCGGGTTGGGGTGTGTGCTGAGGAACTCGGGTATTTCCGCATCACCTACTTCTGTCATTTTACGCCAGAGGGTTTCCGCTGCACGCGGATCATATCCCGCCCTTGCCGCCAGTTCAATGCCGATCAAATCTGCTTCTTCTTCGGCTCTTCGGCTGTTGGGAAGTTGAATGGCAAGTCCTGCTGCCAAAGCCGCACTGGCGAGGGTGGCATTGCTGCCGTTATTGCCGCCTGAGGCAATTCCTACAGTAGTCAGTCCGATTTGAGATGCGAGCGCAACAGACATTTTTTCAGCTGTATGGTTGGCCAGGGCATGGGCAATTTCATGGCCGATAACCTGAGCGAGTTCGTCATCGGTTGGTTCAATTTCGACCAGAAGACCGGTATGAATTGCCATTTTTCCACCGGCCATACACCACGCATTGATGGTGTCATTGTCATCAATTACATGAATATCCCAGTTCCAGTTTCCGGTATAGGGATAAAGCAGAACAGCCTGGGCAATAATTTTCCCGGCGATATGTCTGATCCGGGAGGAGATTTGTGGGTTGAGGTCAAGCTTTCCGGATTCCTGCAGTGGGGTCAGTGTCTGGACGTACGCATTGTTGGACGCCTCTATGGCCTGTTGCGGAGAGACGATCATCAGTTGTCGTCTGCCGGTCGGACTGACAGCGCAGGCTGTTATGATCAGCAGGATGAAAAGGACAGTATACTTTTTCATAGGTTGATAGTTGAACTGCTGCAATATCGGTAAAACACTGATACGTCGGATGTAGTAGTATTTTTGGAGTTCGCCCTGCCGTTAAAATATGCTGTTCCCGGCGAACATTTCAATAAAAAGACGCTATGCCCGAATATGTTCTTCCTCAACCATCCTGTCTATGAAATCCAGAACGAAATTGCGCTGTGCCGTCGTCGCATGGGCAATACAACTGCAATGCAGGTTTGCGTTACTGCGTACCAGTAGCTCGAAACGGACCTGTTCTTTTTCAACCTCCACACCACAGTAAAATGGACCGCATTGTTTGTGCTCCTGCTGTGCGGCTGCAAGAAGATCCGGGGGAATTTCCAGCCAGTAAAGTCCAATCATCGGACCTGGTTTAAGAGATCGTTTGAGGTAAGAGTCGATATTGTCTCTTTCCATAGGGCTAAGCTCATCAATGACTATCTGGCGCATTGGTTAATTGACGTATGTTAAAGGTTTTTGGTGGAAATCAGTTTCTGCTGAGGCTCGGAGTCAGTTGTGCTTCCGTCATATATCCAGCCATGTCGTATCGCTGTTGAGGTTCTCACAACCATCTTCTTTGACGACGACCATGTTTTCGAGTCTCACCCCTCCCCATCCGGGAATGTAGATGCCGGGCTCTATGGTTATTACCATACCTGCTTTGAGCTTTTTTCTACTTTTGGAGGAAACTCGGGGTTCTTCGTGAACTGCCATGCCGACACCGTGCCCAACGGAATGTCCGAAATATTTACCATAGCCCGCTTTTGAGATCACTCTGCGCGCTGCTCCATCGACTTCGCGACCAGTAGATCCTGCACGAACGGCTGCAAGCGCAGCGAGTTGGGCTTTGCGCACGACTCTGTGGATATCACGGTATGTGTCGTCAACCCGACCATGGTAGAAGGATCGTGTCATATCGGAGCAGTAGCCTTCGAGAATGAGACCCATGTCAATTACCAGCGGTCCCGCGTTGCCAATCTTTTTCCTGCCGGGTACGGCATGGGGAAGTGAGCTGTTTGAACCTGCTGCAACAATTGTGGGAAAGCTCTCATTTTCCGCACCAGCGAGCCGCATTTCCGCAGCAATCAGAAGGGCCACCTCTATTTCGGTGAGCTCTCCACCTATCTTTTTGAAAACACGCTGAAAAACCTTTTCGTTGAGAAGTACGGAACGCCGGATCAGTTCAATTTCTTTTTTACTTTTGACGCGACGCAGGTTTTCAACAAGTCCGGTCAACGGTACCATTTTTATCTGCAGTTTGCGTCCTAAAGTGAAAAGCTTTTCCGCGGTGGTATGCAGAGAGTAGTGGGCTTCAAACGCAAGGCTGGTGATTGATAAATCAGGCAGCAGAGTGCCCAGCAGGTCAAAATATCCTTTAGGGGAGAGGAGAACCTCACAATCTTCGGCTTCCTTGAGGCATTGCTCTTTATACCTGAAATCCGTAAGCAGGTATGATTTTCCCTTGCGAAGGACAAGAAGAAGACCGGAGGTTTCCGATATCCCATGGTCTGGAGCCGTGTAGCCGCTCAGATAGCGACGGTTCTCCGGCTGAGAAATGAGAATAGCATCCAGTTTTCTTCTACCTAAAAGGTCCCGAAGTCGGGCAATGCGTGCCTGGCAGTCCATGAGGTGGCAATTTATAAGGAAGCGAGTGACTGCCTGCGGATGAGTGTTTTGCGCTGGTCGAGTGCTTCGTTATACTGGCCGTTAAGTCCTGTTATCATCCTTTCCAACTCCTCCTTATACTGCGGATGCATGGCGGGGTTGATGGACATCTCCTCGGTGAGCTGTGTGCCCTGCTGTGCAAGTTTTTGTTCGAGTTGGGAGCGAATAGCGTCATCCAGCTGATTCTTCATCTGCTCTTTATGCTGGGTGTATTGGGAGAGGAGCTGTTGCAATTCGGAGCAGGCCGCAGCTACGCTTTCAGGAGCAATTTCTACCACAGCCGCAAGAGCCTTCATGCTGCTCTGCAGAAGGATCTGGTCACGGGGGAGAACTATATTGCGCAGCAGGGTCTCCAGCATGCCCTGAAGGATCGTTTTACGATCCTCCTGTCTGCACTTTTCCAGGGCATCAAGGAGATTTCCCTCTTCCTGCTGGAGGTATTCGGCGGCAAGTCGCATCCCTTCTCTGATTGCCGTTTCTCCGCTTGTGTCTTCTTTGGATTCGGCTGCCATGCGGGCTGCCCGTTCCATCACCATGTCGATAGTACTTCGTATCTCGGCCATAAGGTATCCTGTTGGTTGTTGGTAGTAAAGTAGAATGTAATGTAATACAGCCGATGCGGGGCTGTCATCAAAATAGTTCAAGTTGGTTTAAAAACCATCTGCTGTTGAAAGTAGAGTACTAAATCAGTAAGCATTGGTGTTGCTTGCAACAAGCCGTGCTGCAAAAAAGCCGTCAATCCCTTGCGATGGAAGTGGCTGGAAACATCCATTTCTGATGAGCGGAGCCGCTGACTCGGGAAGATAGGGGGTGCAGTCTGTGATTCTGAAATCGTTGTGCGATTGAAGAAATGACACGACCGTATCACGGTTTTCTTCTTGTTCCAGAGAACAGGTTGCATAAACAAGCACTCCACCGGGTGCAACCATTTTCGCAGCTATTTGCAGGAGCTCGTATTGAACTTCACTGTATCTTTTTATATCTTCCAGGCTGCGTCTCCAACGGATATCAGGGTGTCGCCCGGTAATTCCTGTACCGGAGCAGGGGGCATCGATCAGAATGCCGTCAAAAAGTTGTCTGCTTTGCGAATGAAATTGCTGGAGATTGCCCTTGAAAAGAGAAAAATTCTCAAGATGATGAAAAGGTGTGAGGTTGTCCAGTAATTTCTTTTGTCTATGAATCTCGGGTTCCACGGCACAGAGATGTGCTTCAGAGGGTGACAGGAGTTCGAGAAGATGTCCCGTTTTTCCCCCAAGTCCCGCGCAGCCATCAAGGTAGTAGCCCTTCTTCTTCCAGGGGGAGAGCAGCAGAGTGGCGAGTTGGGCTGCTTCGCCCTGTATCTGGAAAAGACCTTCTTGATATCCTGGAAGTGTTGGTATTGATCCTGAGAAGTCGGGCAAAAGAAGAGCGTTCGGGGCAAAATTGCCGGGTATGGCCTTGATATCTTTTTCTTCCAGTAAGGCATTATAGTCCTGTCGTGGTATTTTCGTAGTGTTTATTCGTAACGTCAAAGGCTGTCTGATACTGTTAGCTGCACAAATGGATTCCATTTCTTTTACGCCGAAGAATCTGCTCCAGCGTGTTGTAAGCCAGTCGGGATGGTTGAGAATCAGTTGACCGTTATGCTGCAGAGTTCCGGGGGGTGGCAATTCGTGCATTTGACGTATGCTCTGGCGCAACACGCCATTAACGAAACCATGCAGCCTTTGGGGTACTTTGGCTTTTTTTATAGCTGAGACAGTTTCATTGACGGCAGCAGAGTTGGGCACTCGATCAAGAAAGAAAATCTGATACAATCCCACAGCCAGGCCCTGCAATACGAGAGGGTGCAACTTTTTCAGCGAAGGTTTACAGAGCTGGGTCATCAATAACTCGAGATATTGATAATGCCGCAGGACGCCGTAGGTAAGGTTCATGGCAAAAGAGCGGTCTATATCACTGAGATTGTGCTGATTGCTGATGTGTTCAAGCAAAAGTGGTAACGGGGTGTTGTCCCGCTGCAGCAGGTGAAGTGTTTCTATGGCAACTAATCTAGAGGTATTTTTACAAGTCATGGCGTATGAGGCTAAGTATCTCGATATGGTTTACAGGAATCATCCCATATTCGTGCTGACCGGGCAATGAAGAAATGTTTTATCAACAGGGATGGTAAGGAAGAGAGTAAAAGAAATCAAGCTGTTACTTCTGTAAACAGGCAGCGAAGACGGAGCATAAAAGTTGCCCCGGTAGAGGGTTCTGGTGGACAATGTGACACCATGTTGGTAGAATTGAGAGTCGTTTTCAGAAGTCCAGCCAATTGCCAACCTCTTTTGGTTTATATAATGAAGAAATTTCTTCTCGTCATATTTTTTTTGAGTACGGTCCTTCTCTCTTCACCCGCCACGGCCTTTGTTCGGGATGAAGTGATACGTCGTGATCACCTCCTTTGCGGTGTCTCTACAGGTATTCCGGGTTTTTCCCATGTCGATGGAAAAGGAAACTGGAGCGGAATAGATGTGGATATCTGCAGGGCAGTTGCCGCCGCGGTCCTCGGAGATGCTTCAAAGGTCAAGTATATACCATTACTTCCTAAAGAGCGGGTCACAGCTTTACTGGCGGGAGATGTGGACATTCTCTCGAGAAATCTTGCCTGGAATCTTACACGAGACAGTTCCCTCAATATGAATTTCGCCGCGGTCACATTTTATGATCTTCAGGGTTTCCTGGCTTCTGTACAGTTGGGTGTGAAAAGCCTGCTCGAACTGAAGGAATTTTCCGTCTGCCTTCTGGCCGGCACAAACTCAGAAGAAAGCCTGGCCGATTATCTGCAGGAAAGTGGTCTGAAATACAAAGCGGTTGTTACAGACACTCCAGATCAGATTGTAAAAGATTTTGAAGAAGGCAGATGCGGGGTTATTGCCGGAGGCAGAGCGCAGTTGCAGGGAATACGAAGTAAAATGATTGACCCGGCTGCAGCTGTTTTTCTCTCTGAGGTAATTGAAAACATTCCTTTAGGGCCGGCTGTTCGTCAAGGAGATGATCTCTGGCTCAATATAGTAAAATGGTCTGTTTTCGCCATGATAAATGGTGAAGAATTGCAGCTTACTTCGGAAAATATCGACCTCATGGCCGACAGCCCGAATAGAGCGGTGCAGCGCTTTCTCGGGATGTCGGGAATCGGCGGTAAGGGACTTGGCCTTTCTGACAAATGGGCATATCAGATCATCAAACAGGTTGGAAATTATGGCGAATCGTTTTCCAGAAACCTGGGCGAAGCATCCCCGTTGAAACTGAAGCGCGGCCTCAATAACCTGTGGAGCAATGGCGGTATTTTATTTGCCCCTCCCCTTCGTTGAGCAATGTACATTATTTCGGCCAGCTACTTTCGGTTTCAAGCCGCAATATTTCACGTGCTTGCTGAGTTCATAATCAAGGCATCAAGGGTGCAGCTGTAATTATCTACCGCAAACCCT
>JAZBNU010000328.1:0-18110 GCA_036350815.1 Desulfopila sp. | reverse complement strand
GAATTAGAGATCATGCAGACGAGGTAGAGGAACTTGGTATACGGCGGGCCAAAAGGCTTGTCAATCAAGCAGACGTCGTCCTCTTTATGGTTGATGGTGCTGCAGCTGTTACTGATGAGGATCACCGACTTTTTAGCAGTATTGCCCATAAAACAGTCATAGTCGTGATTAATAAAGTAGATCTGCTCGCCGGTGAACCCTTTCCCGGTAGCACGGGTTTTGCCGATACTTTGCCGCAGGTGCGGATTTCTGCTAAATTGAACAGCGGCGTTGATGAATTGAAGCGGCAGCTTTTTAACATGGTAAGCGGCGGGGCAGTGCAATGGGAAGAAGAGGCCTGTGCTCCTAACATGCGTCACAGGCACAGCCTGAAAAAAGCGCGGGCAGCCTGCGATAGAGTAATGCAGGGCCTGGATATGGATCTTACCAATGATCTTTTGGCAATTGACCTCCAGGAGTGCCTTGATCACCTCAGTGATATTGTGGGAGAAACAACTACAGAAGATATCCTTGATGTCATTTTTGAACAGTTCTGCCTTGGAAAATAATACAGTTTTCCGGCATCAGCTTGTCTTCTGTGCTTGGTGAACTGTTTGAAGCCTTTGTCGGCAAACTATGGTGTGGAAAATGTTTAATATAGAATATTCAGAAAGCTTGATAGTGCATTTCCGCAGGGTGGAAATATTGCGGCGGGAAGCCCTTTCTCTGACTAATATCGATCTTTCAGGCCGGCAGTTGGCTGATATTGAGTTGTTGTTGAACAGGGGAATGTACCCTTTGGACGGTTACATGGACAGGCAGAGCTATGAATCGGTTCTTGATACCATGCGTCTTCCGGACGGTACTGTAATGCCGATGCCTGTCTGTTTGGCCGTTCCCTCCGAAAAAGCTCAAACTCTGGAGGTCGGCCAGAGGGTTGCGTTAAACGATCAGGAAGGTGTACTGATTGCAGTTCTCACGGTCAGTGAGGTTTGGCCGCTTGATCCAAGGCGTGAAGCAGAGGCTGTTTTTGGTACGTCTGACGGAACTCTTCATCCTGAAGCAGCCTGTTTGCTTGAAAAGAAATCCATTTCGTATATCGGCGGCAGCCTTGAAGGTGTCTGTCTTCCTGTTCACTATGACTTTCAGGATTTGCGCCTCACACCTTCTGAGACGGTTCGTCGTTTCACCATGAATGGCTGGCGGAAGGTGCTAGGTTTTCATACAGATCAATATCTCCACTGTGCCCATCGTGAAATGGTACTGAGGGCTGCCCGCGAAGCAGGAGCGGCCATTCTGCTTCATCCCGTTGCCGACCTCAGTCACCCCGGTGATCTTGATTATTATACCCAGGTGAGATGTTACCAGCATTTTATCACCAAGTTTCCCCCCAATATGATTTTGCTGGGTCTCATGCCTTTTTCAGGCAGGAAAGCCGGCCCTCGTGCCGCTTTGTGGCAGGCTGTTATCCGCAAGAACTTCGGCTGCAGTCATTTCATGGTGGCAGAAGATCATGCAGATCCCTGGCAGAACGGAAATGAAAGGTTCTATCCATTGGAAGCGGCGCAGCAGCTGGTTGCGGATTACGCAGATGAGACCGGCATTGAGATGGTTCCGCAAAAAAATATCGGCTATCTTACAGAAAAAAAGACCTATGTGGAAATACGGGGAGAAGAGGAAGAGCAGGTTGAAACCATTTCTTCTAAAGAACTCCAGCGCCGCTTGACTCTTGGCCTGCATATTCCTGAATGGTTTTCCTATAAGGAAATAGTTGAGGAGCTGCAGTACACCTTCCCGCCTCGCTCAAAACAGGGTTTTACTGTGTTTATGACTGGTCTTTCGGGTTCGGGAAAATCCACTATTGCCAGAGTATTGCTTGTCAAATTTCTGGAGATGCGGGACAGACCGGTTACCTTGCTTGACGGCGATATAGTCAGAAAAAACCTCTCTTCGGAGCTGTCTTTTTCAGAGGAGCATCGGAATCTCAATATCACCAGGATTGGGTTTGTTGCAAGTGAGATTACCAAAAATGGTGGTATTGCGCTGTGTGCTCCCATTGCTCCCTACGAAGAATCCCGCCGGGCCAACAGGGAATTGATTTCCCGCTGCGGCGGATATGTCGAGGTCTATGTGGCCACTCCTCTCTCAGTGTGTGAGGCGCGTGATCGCAAAGGATTGTATGCCAAAGCCCGCGCCGGAATAGTAAAAGGAGTAACTGGCATTACCGACCCATATGACCCTCCCCGGAATCCGGACATCATTATCGATACAAGTGATGTGACACCAATGGAGGCCGTTCAGGAAATTCTTCTGTATTTGCAGCAGCAGGGCTATATCGTCTGAATTTTCACACGCGCCAGGTCAACAGGGAAATTCTTCAGGATAATGGAAGTATTGATATGCGGACTAACCCGACTCTCAATCAGGCACGTAAAATCATAAAAGAGAAGGTCGTCGAAAGCCCGACGGAAGTGGTTTCCCTGGTAGAGGCTTTCGGCCGGGTTACTGCAGTCCCGCAATATTCACAGTATGCATGCCCAGAGTATACGCAGTCCTGCTATGATGGGTATGTTATCCCTGAAACTGCTGTTACGGACACGAAAGATAGGCTGACCTTTCGTGTTACAGGAGAAATAGCTGCGGGTGATACAGAAGAAAGAGTATGTTCCAGCGGTACTGCTCTTCGAATAATGACCGGTGCTCTCGTGCCCAGAGGGGGCTGGAAAGTAGTTCCTCAGGAAAAATGTAGAGAAGGTGCCGGGAGAGTTATTATACCAGGTTCTGTTATTATGCAGGAGCCCAGCCGTATTCGCAGGAAGGGAGCCGAGCTGCGTAAAGGGGCGCTGCTGGTGCGAAAAGGAGAAAGTGTGACTTCAGCGCATCTCGCCAGGCTTGCAGACTCAGGCATAGAAAGCGTTGAGGTATACCGCAGGCCCACGGTGTCGTTTTTTTGCACCGGCAGTGAATTGATCGATACCTCCAGGAACCACCAGAAGGGAAAGAAAATATCATCAAACCGTTATCTGTTAAGCGGCCTGGTGCGTGGACTTGGTGCCTTTGCAGACGATTGTGGCGCTGTCCCGGATACTACCAAAGCTATGCGGGACCATCTTCAACTGGTGTTAACGCGAGGTGCGGAGATAATCGTCAGCACAGGCGGAATGGGTCCCGGTAAATATGATCTGGTTGAAGAGACCTTCAGTTCGCTGGGAGGTGCTGTCTGTTTCAATACCCTTAAGCTGCGGCCGGGTAAGGCAACTCTTTTTGGCGTGCTTGGTCATGTTCTCTATTTTGGGCTGCCTGGTCCGCCAATGGCTGTTCACGTTCTCTTTCACACCCTTGTGAAACCTGCTCTAAGGGCGGTGCAGGGAGTCAAAAGATGGGAGCCGAAGGCAGTATATGCCCGCCTATGGGAAGATTTGCATCCAGGCAGGACAGGAATGCTGCAATTGCTTGAAGCAGTTACCTGGGAAGAAAGAGGAACGCGATATGTCCGTCTGGCTCGCAAGAATGAAATTGCAGACTGTTACCTTTTTTGCCCGGCTTCTGGAAGGTATTGGCGTCAAGGGGACTTGATGAAGGTTGAGTCTTTTGAAAGTTGCAGTAGAAATTATTTCTGCTGACATATGGGGCAGAAAAAAGCAGCCCGGCCATTTATCGTTTCCCTGACTATCTGCCCAGGACAGGATGGGCACGCTTCTCCCTGACGTCCATAAACTTTGAAGTTCATCTGAAAATATCCGCTCTCACCACCGGCATTGAGAAAATCACTGATGGTTGAGCCACCACATTCGATAGCTTTGCGGAGGGTCTGCCGGATCTTTTTCAGAAGAACCCGCCACTGCTCTCCGGTAAGGCTGCAGGCCGGTGTGCCGGGATGAATTCCAGCGGCAAAAAGGCTTTCATTGGCATAGATATTACCTACTCCGGCTAGTATTTTACCATTCATGATAAAGGTCTTAATGGCTTGTCTGCTGCCTGCTGCCCGCTTATGCAGATAGGTGGAGGTGCACTTTTTTCCCAGTGGTTCCGGACCTGCTTCCTGGAAAAATTTTTTTTCCCCCTGAGCTCTTTGCGTACTGCTGATGATATGAACAGCACCGAATCTCCTGGCGTCGTTAAAGCGAAGGTCCATACCGTTGTCCAGGGTAAAAATGAGATGATCATGTTTTGCAGGTGCTGTGCTTGTCGGAAAAATACCGAGTTTTCCTGTCATACCGAGATGAAGAATCAAAAGGTCATCACGATGGGTACTGAAAAGGAGATATTTTGCCCGTCTTCCTATTTCGGTAATAACGGCGTCGCGTAGAGTACCTCGCAGCAAATTTAGCGGAGCTATATAGCGGAGGCTCTTGCCGCTGTCAGCCAGAGCAATAATCCTTCTGCCTTGCAATAGAGGAATGAGACCGCGGCGTACGACTTCAACTTCAGGTAATTCAGGCATGTGGTGCTCCTACAGCATACACAGGGCTAAGGCAAAGTCATTATGACGGCCGCATGCCACCCTGATACTTCGGCCCTGACAAGAAAAGTGTAAAGAAAAGCATTCCATGGTGTCTGATTCAATTCGTTTGAGGATAATCTGGAGAAATTCGGGAACCCCTTGGTAGCTTAATGCCTTTCGCAGGGCTTCTTTTGCGGACCAAAGAATATTCAAGGATGATTCCTCTGGAGAGTCAGGAAAAAAACTTTCTAGTATGAGGGCCTCTGATTTCAGGCAGAAACGTTCTCGGACACGCAGCAGCGTCTTTCTGCATACCTGCACATCTATACCGCAGTAGTGATCAGCAGCGAGCGCAGCAGCGAGAGTACTGCTATGAGAAATTGATATATCGAGTTTTTCACTGTGATAAGGTGGTACGTGGAGAAAATGTATATAGGGCCGGCCTCCCGGCTGGTTGGCGATTTCTAAAGTGCTGTAATCGAGCTTTTCTTCTGTGTCTGTAACGGAAGCGGCGGCGAGCTTGGCAGAGATCCTGCCGGCCAGCCATTCGCTTTTCCGTTTGGCAAAGGTATAGGCGGCAAACTGTTTACGTTCCCGGGGGGAAAGCCACAGAGAGAGACCTTCATCATGATACGCTGAATGACAGCAGGTCTCAATTTTTAAGAGTATTGCAGCGAAACGGATCCCGGGAAAAACTGTTACAGAAACCTGTTGCAGCGTGTCTGGGAAAATATTGCTTTCAAGCACCTGTTTGATTGACATTGGCTTTGATAAATATTTCTTGCAATTTCAAATGTTCCTGATACTTTTCCAATGGGAGCATAATGGTGTTCTATTCTCTTTCAGCCAAGGTGGTGCTATGGAGGCAGGTCTCAGTCTGACAGGATATGATTTTGTTGTTGTCGGCCTTACTTTTCTTCTGATCGCACGAGGAGTGTGGTTGGGGTTTTTGCGGCAGGTAACAGGCCTGTTATCACTTTTTCTGGGATATTATGTCGCCAGCCAGTATCATGACAGATTATTTCCTTTTTTAAAAGATATATCGGAAAACCCCAAAGTAGTCTTTGTCGTCAGTGTTGTTTTACTTTTCGCAGCAACCTATATCGCGGCAATGCTGCTTGGCAAAGGTCTCTCTCGTGTTATTGAAATAGTCATCAGCAAGTGGTTTGACAAGGTTCTTGGCGCAATCCTCGGAGCTGCCATGGCAGTATGTATTGTAGTTTTGCTCCATATGATTCTTGGCTCGGTACTTGCTCCAGAAGACAAGATGCTGCGTGATTGCCGCACATGCGATGTGCTGAACATGATGACCGATTATACCAGGGCATTTATTCAGGACGAGGAAGTCCGCAAATCTTTCATGCAGCAGACACCTGCCATATCTTCTGAAGAAGTTATCGATTTTCTTCAAGGGAGGCAAGGGCCTGTTGAGGCTGTGGAATGATCAACTGCGATAGAGCCTGGCCAGTCGTTCTATCGAGATGTTGAGGTGGTAGCCGATAACGACAAGCTGGTTAATCAGGGTTGTGCGCAGAACACCTAAGCGACGCCACCTTCTTGCCGAGGTTGTAACATAATTCTGTAAAAGAATGATTTTTCCTGATTTCTGAGCTTTTTTGATGAAAAGATAATCTTCCATGATGGGGATTTCTGGGTATTTCCCCAGTTGTAAAAAATCTTTTTTTCGCACAAAAATGGCCTGGTCTCCATACGGCAGCTTAAGCAGAGAGGAGCGCAGGTTTGCGCAGAAAGCTACAAATCGCATTGCGGCCGTTCCCTGATCGATTGACAGTCTGAAGGCTCCGGCTATATGCTCTGGGCTGTTGAGAGCGGCAATAATGAGTTTCTCGAAGTTTTGCGGAAGCCGGGTGTCGGCATGGAGGAAAAGGAGAATAGAACCGCTGGCGCTGGCGGCACCGGTGTTGTTTTGAACTCCCCTCCCTGGCGGGCTATGCAGAATCGCAAAGCCATGGTGTCGGGCCAGTTCAACAGTCGCATCCTCACTGCCTCCATCAACTATAATGATTTCACTTTCGGTGCCATTAAGGTTTTGTGCCAGCGCTGCAATGTTACCTGCTTCGTTAAGTGTCGGTATGATGATTGAAATGGACGAGGTCGGCTGGTGTGTCGATGTCATGGAGTTTTTTTAAAAGTCTATAGCTGAATTGCAGTCTGTCGGCATGGGCAAGAGTTTGTTGCAGTACATCGGATTGTCCCCAGTGTATGCCTGTAAAGATGGAGGCAAGGGATTGAGGAGAAATATTTGTCGAAAAACCGATGAGGTAGTAACCGCCGTCATAGGCGGGCCCCAGGACGAGATCATGCGTCTCCAGTGTTTTAAAGGCCTCATCAAGCAGTTTAGCGTCAATGGAGGGGCAATCGGAACCGACCAGAACGACGGAAAGATATGCGTTGAGATGACTGCTGAATGCATGGTACATCCTTTTGCCGAGATCTCCGTGACATTGCTCTTCATAGCTGCCGTTGCTTCCAAGCCATTGTCTCATGGTGGTTTTGTCAGCACCAGTATAGTAAATCCTTAAATCATATGAACCGTGCGCCTGTAGCTGCTCTATCTGGTGCAGGACGGTTTCTGTCATTTTTCGCTGCAGATCTGCTGCTCCTTCTTTACCCAGCGAAGGAATAAGTCTGGTTTTGCTTGTACCCGCCCTTGGGTATCTGGTAAAGAGAAGTATGCATTTCTGTTTGGTATTCATGATAAAACTGTACATGGAAAGGTGTTAATCCACCTGATAAGCACTTTTTGCCAGCCCGGAAATATAAGGGAACGTATCTCTGTCAAAAATCTTTCCAGCAAAGATATTGAGCCTGGCTGAGAAGTCATGGCCGGGGTAAGCTTTTCCGTCGATAATACTAACGTCGGGGCCTTATGAAAAGCGGAAAAAGAAAGAAATTGCCGGATTCATATAAAGTTCGGGGCTATCGTCAGCTGACACAGGCAGAAGGTCTGGTCAGTTCATATGTCAAAATCAAAGAAACAGATCTTCATATCCAGGCGGATAGAGAGATACAACGCCGCGCAGAAGAGATTGTCCTGTATTGCCGTTTACAGCTGGAAGACTACATTCTCAGAAATCCTTCCTTTTATACGTCACTGGCGCCGTTGCCCAAAGATTTCACCGCACCCCCTTTGATCCAGGCAATGTTTGACGCAGGCAGGAAGGCAGGGGTGGGTCCTATGGCGGCGGTAGCTGGAGGGATTGCTGAATTTGTCGGGCTCAAGTTGATGGCTGAAGGTGTCGGGGAGATAATAATAGAAAATGGCGGAGATATCTTTCTCTCTCGCTGTCAACCTGTCCAGCTGGCTATTTTTGCCGGTATTTCTCCTTTGAGCAATAACGTCGGCCTGGAACTGGTACCTCCTATGCCTTGGGCTGTATGTACATCTTCTGGAACTGTCGGTCACAGTCTCAGCCTTGGGCAGGCTGACTCTGTGACGGTTGTGGCCCGTTCGGCATACTTGGCAGATGCTGCGGCAACCAGGCTGGGCAATGAGGTCTGTCCTGGGAGTGATATGAAAAAAAGTGTAAAGAAAACACTGGCAGTCGCTGAAACCATTGAGGGTGTTGTGGGAGCCGTCGTGATTTGTGGTGAAGTCCTGGGGGCGGTAGGAGAGGTAAAACTCATCAGGATAGAGCAGGGGAGCAGGTCATGACGGACCAGGTGCAGATCTCCGACAACGAAAATAGACAGGGAGAGCGGAAGAACCTGGTTTTCTATCTCCATGTTCTTATGATGCCGAGAGGAAGGAGATGCTGGGGCATGTTGTCACTCTTTCAGCCCGAGGGGTGATGCTCCTGGAAATTTGACGTATATATCCTTTGATGGAGGGTGCTACTGTTCTTTTAAAAGAGCTTCTCCGTGAGTCTCGACAAAAATCGAGAGATCGTCCTGCCAGTTCTTAAATACCGATATCCCTTTTGTATCCAGAACAGTGTTGGCAAGAATTGAATTTTTCGGCCTCGGTGCAGGAGTGGGGTAATCAGCGGTGGAGCATGGGACA
Source organism: Desulfopila sp. (assembly GCA_036350815.1). Lineage (GTDB taxonomy): Bacteria > Desulfobacterota > Desulfobulbia > Desulfobulbales > Desulfocapsaceae > Desulfopila_A. Next base: position 9,663 of record JAZBNU010000328.1, on the reverse strand, counting down.
AGATTGTGGCTGACTGCCATTTTTTCAAGAAATGTACAGGCCGCCTCATACCAGGTTGAGTAACCGTCGGCGGTGGTGTGAACGATACCTTGAACTGTAGAGTCAAGGAGGAGAGCTATCTGTCTGGCCAATGTGTGGGACCAGGTGAGAGAGCCGTACTGGTCGTTAACTACTTTTCTCTGAACTCCAGGGTCTGTCAGGCAGAGGCGGAGCATGGTTTTGAGAAAATTAGGGCCATTAGCGGAATAGAGCCAGGCTGTCCGCAGAATGACATAATCGCTGCAATGGGCGGCGACAGCTTTTTCTCCTTCGAGTTTTGTCCTGCCATAACTCGAAAGGGGATTGACCGGGTCATTCTCCCGGTACGGTTGCGGAATAGGCCTGGTGCCGTCAAAAACGTAATCTGTTGAGACATGAATTAACCGGCTTCCAGTTGCCGCGCAAGCCCGGGCAAGATGTTCAGGGCCATCGCTGTTAATTTTTTTGCAAAGCTCCTGCTCTTTTTCGCAATTATCCACTGCAGTATATGCAGCGCAGTTTATAACTACATCCGGTTTTGTGGCGGAAATAGAGGTCTGGATGCTGTCTTTGGCGCAGAGATCCAGTTCGGCAAGGGTTGGAGTAAATACTTGATGGTCTCCTGCGAGAAGAGCTCTGCAGTCAGTTCCCAGCTGCCCATCAAAGCCTACTATAAGTATTTTCATGGGTATGTTGATTGTCAGAAGTGATGGTTGTTGTGAAGATCTTTTTGCCCTTTTTTCTCGGCAATAATGTCCATGATGTATTCTCCATATTGATTTTTCAACATGTCGCTGGCAAGTAAACAGAATTCATCAACGGTAATATACCCTAGATTCATGGCGATTTCTTCAATACAGGCAATTTTCAGTCCCTGCCTGTCCTGGACGGCCTGAACATAGTTTGAAGCCCTGTGTAGAGATTCATGGGTGCCGGTGTCCAGCCAGCAGAAACCGCGGCCAAGAGGCTCAACCTTGAGTTTGCCGCGGCGCAGATACTCCATGTTGACATCGGTAATTTCAAGTTCGCCTCTCCGCGAAGGTCTGATCTGTTCTGCGATGGTTACAACAGTGTTGTCATAGAAATAGAGGCCGGGAACGGCGAATTTGGATTTCGGTACGTCGGGTTTTTCTTCAATGCCGACGACATTGTTCTGCTTGTCGAACTCAACAACCCCGTATCTCTCAGGGTCCTTGACCAGATACCCGAAAATTATGCCGCCTTCTTCAAGTTGGGCGCATCGCCGTACAATCTGGGAAAATCCCGGACCAAAAAAGATATTATCACCGAGGATAAGTGCCACTGAGTCGCTGCCGATAAACTGTTTGCCGATAAGAAAAGCCTGGGCCAGTCCTTCAGGCCTCGGCTGGACTTCATAGCTTAGAGAAAGTCCGAACTGAGAGCCGTCTCCAAAGAGATCAATAAAGCGCGGCAGGTCCTTCGGCGTGGAGATGATCAGAATATCCCTGATACCCGCAAGCATCAATACCGACAGAGGGTAGTAGATCATTGGTTTGTCATATACAGGGATGAGCTGTTTGGAGACAACCTTGGTAAGTGGATAAAGCCTGGTACCGGATCCGCCGGCGAGTATGATTCCTTTCATAATATATCTATTTGTCTTTACTTTTTGGTAGCTTAGCGAGTAGATTGAAGAGAGCTGGATTGGAACTGAAAATAGTGCATTCTTGTGAAAAAAGGAAGACATAAAATGGAAAAAGCTTTTCCTCCGTGCTTCAAGGCGTATGATATACGCGGTAAGGTCCCTGAGGAACTTGATAATGCTCTGGCTGAGAAAATAGGCCGTGGTCTGGTTCATATTTTCGGGGTACGCAAAGTTGTCATTGGCCGGGATGTCAGGCCAAGTGGCGTTGGGCTGGTTGACGCTCTCAGCCGGGGGTTACAGGGTAGTGGCTGTGATGTTCTGCTTCTTGGGCTCTGTGGTACTGAGGAGATATATCATGCCGCTTTCAGTAAAGAAAAAGACGGCGTCGACGGTGGGGTTGTTGTGACGGCAAGTCACAATCCGGCGGAATATAATGGAATGAAAATTGTGTTGCGCGGAGCCAGGCCTCTGTCGGGAGACAGTGGGCTCAAGGATCTGGCCCGGTATGTCGTCACAGAGGAACCTCAACGTGTCTCTCCGGCTTTGGGGAGATTGTCTGAATGCAGTTTAAAAAACGATTATATAGATCACCTCTTGAGTTATATTGACGGTGAGCAGCTTTCTCCTTTAAAAATAGTGGCTAATTGCGGCAACGGTTGTGCCGGTCCGGTGCTGGATCTCTTGGAAAAGAAACTCCCTTTCTCCTTTTACAGATTGCATGATGCGCCCGATGGAACGTTTCCCAACGGAGTCCCCAATCCGCTTCTTCCGCAAAACCGGGAAGAAACTGCACAGGCAGTACTTCACCAGGGTGCTGATGTCGGCATAGCCTGGGATGGAGATTTTGACCGTTGTTTCTTCTGGGACGAGAAAGGGAGTTTTGTAGAGGGCTACTATCTGGTTGGCCTGCTTGCCCATGAGATGCTTCGCCGCAATCCCGGGGAGAAAATTCTTCACGACCCGAGGCTCGTCTGGAACACCATTGATCTGGTGAAAAAGTGTGGCGGTGTGCCGGTTATGACCAAAACAGGCCATGCTTTTATAAAGGAAAGGATGCGTCTGGAAGACGCACTGTATGGAGGGGAGATGTCGGCTCACCATTATTTCAAAGACTTTGGCTTCTGCGACTCGGGTATGATTCCCTGGCTGCTAGTGACGGCTGTGCTGAGCAGGACCAGAAAACCGCTTTCCGCTCTGGTGAGTGATATGGTGGCGGCATATCCGGTTTCCGGTGAGATTAACAGTACGGTTGAAGATGCCGACAAGGTTCTCGCGAAGATTGAACAGCTCTATACTGACGGTGAGAAAGAGTATACCGACGGCCTCAGTGTGATGTATGAGGATTTCAGGTTTAATATCCGTAAATCTAATACTGAGCCGTTGCTGCGTCTCAATGTTGAAAGCCGTGGAGATGTGAGGCTTCTGCGTGAGAAAACTGCAGAATTACTCCGACAGATCCGAGAATGATGCAAATGTAATGGACGAAGAATTGCAATGTTGTGCGAGTTTTGTGAGAAATTCGGGCTAAAGTGTAAATGATTTGTCCGGGATGGTCTGAGAGAGGTGATGCATTATGAATATACAACCTGTTGTGCTTGCCGGAGGAAATGGGTCGAGGCTCTGGCCGATATCCCGGGAGATATATCCCAAGCAGCTCCTTCATCTTACCGGTGATAAATCCTTGCTGCAGATCACCATGGAGCGGGTAGCAGGGCTTCGTAATATGCTCCCTCCGATTGTCGTAGTCGGCATTGAGCACCGTTTTGTTTCGAAACAGCAGATAGATGAGCTGGATCTCTTTGATGAGTATTCTATCGTGCTGGAACCCCTTGGACGGAGTACCGCGCCTGCAATTTGCGGAGCGACTGAGTTTGTCCGCCTGCGGAGTGGGAGAGAGACGCTTTTGCTGGTTTTGCCTTCAGATCACCTCATCGAAGGAGAGAGAGAATTTGTTGATGCGGTGGAGAAGGCCTGCAGGCTCGCAGCGGCAGGACGTATTGTTACTTTCGGTATCCAGCCCGAACATGTGGAAACCGGCTATGGGTATATCCGCAAGGGTGTGGATGACGCAGTTATGGCCTTCCGTGAAAAGCCGGGGATAGAATCGGCCCGAAAATGCATAGAAGAGGGTGACTGGTATTGGAACAGCGGCATGTTTGCTTTCTCAGTTGCAACATTTCAGGAAGAGATACGTCGACATGCTCCGGAAATGCAGGAGTGTATGGTCGAAGCAATTAAGAACGGCAGGGAGGAGCAAGATTTTTTTTCTTTTGATGCTGAGAGTATGACCGATGTCGAAAATACCTCAATTGATTATATTCTGATGGAGAAAACGAAACGTGCATCGGTTGTGGTTGCAGATTTTTCATGGAAGGATGTGGGGTCCTGGCAGGCATTATGGGAAATTCTGGAGCACGATGCGCAGGGAAATGTCCATAGAGGAGACGTCATCCTCCACTCCACAGAAAACTCCCTGGTCATGGCAGAAGAAAGGCTGGTTGCCACGGTCGGTTTACGAGATACCGTGGTTGTAGAAACGGCAGACTCCGTGCTGGTTTCCTCGATGTCCGGGGGGCAGGATGTGAAAAAAATTGTAGAATATCTTCGAGAGAATGGCAGAGATGAGTTCCGTTTTCATCGCAAGGTAGAACGTTCCTGGGGGAGCATTACGACTCTTGAAGAGAAACCGTATTATAAAATTAATAGAGTTACTCTGCACTGCCGTTCAGGGCTTGCAATGCAGAAACACTATCATCGGCATGAGCATTGGGTGGTTGTGAGCGGAACGGCTAGAATAACCTGCGGCAAGGATGTCTTTCTTCTTCAGGAAAACCAGGCGACTTCAATACCTGCCGGCGTGATACACCGCCTGGAAAACCCTGGCGCTATCCCTCTGGAGCTCATCGAAATCCAGATCGGGCCATATCTAGGCGAGGACGACATCATCTCCTATCAGGCTGAGTATGGAGGAGACGAAGACTAAATCGGGGCAGCCTGACGATTTAACACAGAGTGTTGAATTTTCTGGCGCTGTCCCCGGCTGTTCATGGATGGGCATTGTGCGCTGCAGTTTTTATATCGGCAAACAACGCATGAATGGCTTCCTGGGAGGCTTTTGTGATGCCACGTTCGGTAATTAAACCGGTTACCAGCCTGGCCGGTGTAATGTCGAAGGCATAATTTGCAGCATTGGTTTCTCTGTCAGCCACCCAGATACTTTCAATTTTCCCATCGTCGCACATTCCGGTTACTCGTGTTATCTCTTCACCTGGACGTATCTCGATGGGGATGTCCGCCCCTTCGTCCAGTTGCCAGTCGAAGGTAGAGGAAGGAAGCGCTACATAAAAAGGTATGTTGTTGTCTTTTGCCGCCAGAGCCTTGAGATATGTCCCGATTTTATTGGCCACGTCGCCTGTGTGAGTCGTTCTGTCCGTACCGACCAGAACCAGGTCGACCATTCCATTTTGCATCAGATGCCCACCTGCGTTGTCGGTAATGAGGGTGTTGGGAATGTTTTCCTGACGAAGTTCCCATGCTGTCAGCTTGGCGCCCTGGTTCCAGGGGCGGGTCTCATCAACCCAGACATGTATCTTAATTCCGGCGTCCCTGGCTGCGTAAATCGGGGCAGTTGCACTGCCGTAGTCTACAAAGGCAAGCCATCCGGCGTTGCAGTGGGTGAGAATGTTGACTGTTTCACCCTGCTTTTTCCGACTGATTTCTTCAATGAGAGCCAGTCCGTGCTGGCCTATTCTGCGGCAGAAAAGCGCATCTTCGTCAGCAATATCGCAGGCGGTTTTGAATATTCTATCTTTTTTGTCGACAGTGCTCTCTGCAGTGGCAGAGGCAGAGAGAATACGTTGAACAGCCCAGCTGAGGTTTTTGGCTGTCGGTCTGCTTTCACAGAGAAATCTGCCAGCTTTTTCCATGTGTGCTGTGAAGTTGTCGGCGCCGGCTTCCTGTGCGGCAAGATGCATGGCAAAGGCTGCTGTTGCACCAATCAGCCCGGCCCCGCGGACATGCATGTCCCGAATTGCTTTCCAGGCCATGTGTAAACTGGTCAACTCTTCTATCACAAACCTGTGCGGTAGATGGCGCTGGTCGATGATGGAGATAATGCCTTCATCCTGCGCTGCGGGCCAGATGGTTCTGTAATGTCTGCCGTTAATGTTCATAAATAAAAATATCTCGTCTGTGTGGAGAAAGAAGTAAACGGAAAAATAGTACAGCTTTGCCAAAAAAGCAAAGCAATATCGGGCGTACTGTTGCGGTTTGCCTGTGACGACGGCAAAAGTTGACAGAAAAAGCTACAAAAAAGTAATTATCATGAGGAAATATTACATATATGTAAAACTTATCCCTGGAGGGTTGTGGGGAGATTTGTTCTTTATATACATGAAAATGTGAGAAAAATAGGCACTCTGTCAGACTGGTATGCTCTTTGTAATAGCGATGCTGTGTGCTCCCGGCACAGCACCTTCAAATCAGATAAAGAAGATGAATATTGATGGCGACGGTTCCTTTGGGTGTGTTGATACAATCAATGATGGAGAGGAATAATGAATAATGCTGATACCGCGTTTGTTCTGGCTGCTGCAGGCCTGGTCTTTTTAATGACTCCGGGCCTCGCTCTTTTTTATGGTGGGATGGTTCGCAGTAAAAACGTACTTGGTACAATAATGCAGAGTCTTTTTCTGGTTGCTTTGATATCCTTGGAATGGGTCTATGTCGGCTATTCCATGTCGTTTGGTCCAGATATCGGTGGCCTCATCGGCAGTCTCGAGTGGTTTGGGCTTCGTGGGGTTACCAGTGCGCCAAGTTCCGACTATGCCACCACTATTCCTCAGAATGTTTTTATGATTTATCAGTGCATGTTTGCTGTGATAACCCCCGCGTTGATCACCGGAGCTTTTGCTGAGAGAGTGCGCTTTGTGCCTTTTGTCGTCTTCTCGGTTCTATGGGCGATTCTGGTCTATAATCCTGTTTGTCACTGGATTTGGGGCAGCGGGGGGTGGCTTGGTGCTATGGGGGTAATGGATTTCGCAGGTGGCTTGGTGGTTCATCTGACGTGCGGTGTAGCAGCCCTGGCTGGGGTATTGGTGATAGGCTCCAGAAAAGGTTATGGCCGCGCCAGTTTTATGCCCCATAACCTGCCGATGACCATGTTGGGTACCGGATTGCTATGGTTTGGCTGGTTCGGTTTCAATGGTGGTTCAGCCCTGGCGGCAGACGGTGTGGCCGCCACCGCCTTTGTCGCGACACACCTTGCCGGTATGGCAGGAATGGGGATGTGGGTTGTGATGGAATGGATAAATCAGGGCAAGGCAACGACGCTTGGTGCTGCTTCAGGGGCAATATCCGGACTGGCGACTATAACGCCCACCGCTGGATTTGTCGGCCCCAATTCTGCAATATTTATAGGGATTTTGGCAGGGCTGCTGTGCTACCTGGCCGTCAATCTGAAAACCAGGCTCAAGCTGGATGATTCTCTGGATGTTGTGGGGATTCACGGTGTAGGTGGGCTTGTCGGGACACTGTGCCTTGGAATATTTGCATCGAAAGCAGTTAATCCCGGTGGGGTCGATGGTCTTTTAAACGGTAATCCGGGCCAGCTTTTTATCCAGATGCAGGGTATTGCCGTTGTTGGTATCTACACTTTTGTGGTGAGCTTGCTGCTGTTTAAGGTGCTTCAGGCAACGATCGGGCTGCGAGTCAGTGAGGAGGCTGAGGTTCAGGGGCTTGACGCTGCAGAGCATTCTGAAACTGCCTATAATAATTAAGTATTCTGACTACTCGAGAAAAGAGTGATCCTGCCCCCTGAAAGTCACGGTGCTGAGTTTCAGGGGTAATCAGGTTAAGCATTGAATGTGTTGTAAAATCCATAACGCGGTATGTTTCGCTGTACTGGGCTGTTGCGTCCTGCTGGGAAACACTTTTTTTAAAAGGCTCTTTGTGTTCCTGCGTAGATGGGATATTCTCAGAAAAGAAGAAGTGAAATACTTTTGTTTGATTTTCTAGAAGAGCTTTGTCTGCTGTCTTTTCGGGCAGGCAAGCCATAAACAAAGAGAAGTGCCGGCGGGGAATGATATGTTGTGGACTCTTCGCGGTTGCAGCGAGGATAAAAAAAAGTTTGCCGAGAGGAAGATATGAGGAAGATAGAAGCCATTATTAAGCCATTTAAGCTTGATGACGTTAAAGAAGCTTTGAACGAAATTGGAATTCAGGGAATGACCATTTCGGAAGTAAAGGGCTATGGGCGGCAGAAAGGACATAAGGAAATATATCGTGGTGCAGAGTATGTTGTCGATTTTATACCTAAAACAAAAATTGAAATTGTCGTAGCGGCAGACCAGGCAGATCGTGTTGTGGAGGTCGTTCGTAAGGCTGCCTGCACCGGAAAGATAGGGGATGGGAAAATATTTGTCCTGCCGATAGAACGGATTGTGCGTGTTCGTACCGGTGAAGAAAACAGAGATGCGGTATAGCTCATGAAGTCACCTTTACGTGCCCGGAGAGAAGCGCTTGAGGAGCTCTGGCGCCAGGGCTTGAGTGGCCAGGCTCTCCTGCGGCGGCATTCCAGGCTGGTTGATGAGTTTGTTGAGGAGTGTTTTGCTCAAGTAGAGGTAGCCGGGGCCCAGGAGTCCGTTGCGATAGTGGCTTTGGGGGGATATGGCAGGCAGGAGCTTTTTCCCTATTCCGATATCGATCTCATGGTGCTTTTTCGTCCTGAAATCGCCGATGATATCAGCAAAATCGCCGATGCTGTTCTGTATCCGCTCTGGGATACAGGCCTGGAAGTAGGGCACGGGGTCCGCAGTGTTGCTGAGACTGTCGCGCTTGCAGAAGATGACTTTTTCTTCCGGGTCTCCCTGCTTGATGCGAGATTTTTGTCTGGCTCTCAGCTTTTGTATTATGAAATGCTCACGGCATATAAGGACAGTTTTATCGAAGGGAGGCGCCGGGAGTTTGTCGAGATAATGGAGCGATACCGTCAAGAACGCCGTACCAGGTTCGGCAGCCACTCCTATCTTCTTGAGCCTCATATAAAAGATGGTAAGGGAGGGCTGCGGGATATTCAGGCAATGTTGTGGACCGCTAGAGCTGTGTATGGTCTGGAGGGAATCAATGGAATTGTTGGTGCCGGTATATTGACTGAAGAAGAACAGAATGCCTTCGTTGGTTCCTGGAATATGCTCATCAGGATCCGTAATAGACTGCATTACATCTCAAGGCGGAAGAATGATCAGCTCTACTTTGAGCAGCAGGAAGAGATAGCTGCAGCTTTTTCGTATGAAGATAAAGCCGGGGCACTCGGGGTTGAGCTGTTCATGCGAGAGATGTATGGGCATATGCAGAGCATCGCAGTTGTGACCGATCTTTTTTTCGCCCATGTTGCCGAGGTTCTGGATATTAGTGGTGAAGGAGATTTACCGGATAAGGTTATCGAAAAAGGCATAGAGCTTCGTAGAAACCGCATCCACTTGATTGCCACTTCGTCGGAAATGCGCAGCAAACCGCATCTGCTAATACGGGTATTCCTGGCTGCGATACGCTTTGGAGTGCCCTTGCATCATCGATCCAGAAAGATCGTTTCTGCCAATCTCGGCCTGATCGACGAGAAGGTGCGGTGCTCTGGTCGTGCCGCCGCGTCCTTCCTTGCGATTCTTGAGCACCCCGGAGACATTGCCTCGGTGCTGGGGGTAATGCTTGAGACTGGAGTGATGTCGGCCTATATTCCAGAATTTTCGAAGATAGAAACACTCGCACAGCACGATGTCTACCATATTTATACAGTGGATCGCCATTCGCTGCAGGCGCTTGATGAACTTCACCGGACCATCACCCAGGAGGATGATGTTTTCGCCATGGTTGAGTCCCCCCGGGTGCTTTTTCTCGCAGCTCTGCTGCATGATATCGGTAAGGGTTCAGGAAGGGATCATTCTGAGGAGGGTGCTGAGATTGCTGCTGCTGTAGGCAGACGTCTTGGTTTGAGTGACTCTGAGTGTGAGGACCTTGGCTTTGTTGTGAGAAACCATCTGTAT
>JAZBNU010000327.1:0-8880 GCA_036350815.1 Desulfopila sp. | reverse complement strand
TAACCGGGTTATTCTTGCAATCGCTCTGCTGGATAATAGTATCCAGATCATCCTCCCGGACACCATATTTTCCAAGTACGGCTAATTTCGCAGCAGAGGTCAACTGGTGCAGCATGGCAATGAAGCTGTCCTGATAATAGGTGTCGCCGGCTTTTTCTCTGCTGCTGAAAAGCCGCCCCAGCTGAACATATTTTTTCAAGGCAGCTCTGCCCGACTCCGCCTCTTCCCGGAGACGGCACAGCGTCACCTCATTGGCGGCGGCCATCAGGGTCCCGCATACCAGGCCGTGGGGAATCGGGAAAAGTCCTCCAATAGCAGAAGCAAAACCATGAACAATGCCAAGCCCCGCATTGGTCAAGGTTATGCCTGAAATGCAGGCGGCATACATCATCTTGCTTCTGTCTCCGATATCGCCATCTCCTCTGCAGAGAGCCGCAAGAGATGTCCGTATCCGCTTGATTGCCCCGAGGGCAAGATCGTCGGTTAGTGGCGACGCTTTGGAAGAGAGGTAGGACTCCACCAACTGACTGAAGGCATCCATGGCACAGTTGACTGTTATTTCCTGCGGACAGGTGGATGTCAGAGCAGGGTCGAGCACGGCAACGTCCGGAGTATAGTTCTGATGCCTCAGAGATTTTTTAAACCCATTGCTGCCGATCCTGCTTATGACAGCGTTGCATGTCACCTCACTGCCGGTTCCAGAGGTGGTCGGCACCGCAATAAAAGGCAGCTTCGTCCCGGTAGGACTGATATGGCCCACCCCTTCCAGATATTGGGTTACACCGCCGCTGCAGGCCAGCATGGCCGCAACAGCCTTGCCGCCATCCAGAGTGGAACCACCTCCGATCGCCACCACAACATGGAGTTTTTCATTTCTATATCGGCCACTTATCTCGTCAACACATTCCGGCGTGGGTTCCTTGTGGATATGCTCAACCCAGACTACATTTCCTCCTTCAGCCAGCAGCTGCTGCAGTTTCACCCATTGGGGTGTTTTTTGAAAAGAAGCCGATCCCAGGAGCAGCAGCACTCTGCTGCCGTATGCGGCAACAATTGCTGGGAGGCTGTATATCTGCCCTGTCCCAAAAATAATCCTCGGTATCGGCGCGCTGGAAAAGTTGATGTCCATTCTCTGCCTCCTGGCATATCCCATTGGACAACATCCCCTGGACTCACCGGGCATTGTTCAATATTTTTTGTTGACCAATCCACAAATATATATTACTCAAAACAACATACGACAACATACTATCAAAAGAGCCCTATGAACACCAGCACAACGACCACCATTCTATCCAGAAACATACTCTCCAGCCTGGCGCTAGCTGTTGTAGTCGTGGTCGTCGTCCTCAATTCGTTGAGCGGAGCGCCAATGTAGGGATAGTAGCCTGAAATAATTACTTAACCCCCTGCCGGCGCCCGCCGGCAGGGGGTTTTTTTTTGCCTGAAAAAATCAACGCCGAAAAAGAGGAGGAGAATCAATGGAGAAAATGAACGGGGCAGAATTGATTATCAGAATGCTGGAGCACCGTGGAATCACCACGATAGCAGGGATCCCCGGTGGGGCTAACCTGCCGCTCTATAACGCCTTGCGCACATCATCAACAATCAAACACATACTTTGCCGACATGAACAAGGCGCCGGCTTCATTGCCCAGGGCATGGCCAGGTCCACCGGCAGACCCGGAGTCTGTTTCGCCACATCCGGACCAGGCGCAACCAATATCATCACCGCCATTGCCGACGCCTACCTTGATTCTGTCCCTCTTCTCTGCATAACCGGGCAGGTTCCCAAAACCCTCATTGGAACCGATGCCTTTCAGGAGGTGGACACCTACGGCATGTCTATTCCCATTACCAAACACAATTTTCTCATCCGTTCAGCCGCGGAAATACCGCAAACCATTAATCGCGCCTTTGCCATAGCAACACAGGGAAGGCCAGGGCCGGTATTAATAGATGTTCCCAAAGACGTCCAGCAGGAAGTACTGGAATTTGACTCCTATGATGAGCCCGAACCGCCACCGATGCCGATGCCCTGCGCAACGGACAAGATCCGTTTGGCAGCCGACATGATCAACAGTGCGGCCCGGCCGATTCTTTATCTCGGCGGAGGAGTCATCAACAGTGGTGCCGGCGACCTTGCCCTGCGCCTCCTTGAGAAAAGCTCCCTGCCGACAACCATGACCCTCATGGGGTTAGGGGCAATCTCAACCCGACACCCAAATGCTCTTGGGATGCTGGGCATGCACGCAGCCCGTTCCACCAATATGGCCCTGGAAGAGTGCGATCTTCTTATTGCCGCCGGTGTCCGTTTCGACGACCGGGCCACTGGGAAAATTTCCGAATTCTGTCCCAATGCCGACGTCATCCATATGGATATCGACCCCAGTGAAGTGCACAAACTGCGTCGTGCCAATGTTGCCCTGATAGGTGATCTGGCCTGCTGCCTTGAAGACCTCCTGCCCTTTATCAAAGAGCAGCAGCGGCAACAGTGGCGCGAACGCATTAATGAACTGCAAAAGATGTATCCCCTCACTATTCCGGAATCACTGGTACCGCAAAAACCCTATGGACTGATCCGCAAGGTAGCCGCTCTTGCCGGTGACGAAGCCATTATCACCACCGATGTCGGCAAACATCAGATGTGGACGGCACAGGTCTACCCTTTCTGCCGACCCCGGCAGTTCCTTACTTCAGGCGGCCTCGGCACCATGGGCTTCGGCCTGCCGGCGGCCATAGGAGCAGCGCTCGCCAATCCAGACAGACTGGTTATCTGCTTCAGCGGCGACGGCAGCCTGCAGATGAACATCCAGGAACTTGCCACGGCCGTAGAACAAAAACTTAATGTTAAAATCATCGTCTTGAACAATAACTCCCTGGGCCTTGTACACCAACAGCAGGGACTCTTTTACGATAATAATTTCTTTGCTTCAGACTATACTATCGACATCGATTTTGCCACCATTGCCAGAGGCTTCGGCATGCAGTCAGTGGACTTCAGGTATTCCCCTCTTTCGGGCGAACTGCTGCAGGATGCTCTGTCGGCTCCCGGGCCCTGCCTGATCAACGTACCCATCGATAAGAATGAGGAGGTTTATCCGATGGTGCCTCCAGGAGCAGCAAATAGAACCATGATAGGAGGATATAATGCAAAACTTAAAAACTGAAGAAGCGACAGGTATGAAAAACCCCACAGATGGTATTCTCATTGAACTGACAGTCAGCAACCATCCTGGCGTCATGTCCCATATCTGTGGGCTTTTTTCCCGCAGGGCCTACAATCTAGAAAAAATTCTCTGTTTCCCCAAAAGGAATGGGACCGAGTCGAAAATGTGGCTTTTGGTCCACGAAGAAAGCAAACTGGAGCAGGTTCTCAAACAGATTGAAAAACTGGAAGATGTCCAGGAAATTGCGTACCGGCGCAACAGCACAGGTTTTTTTCTTCAACTGGAGGCGATGGTGGAAAAATATTGAAACCCCACTCTCCTGTTTTGACACAGGTCAAGGAGTATATAGGATGATTAGTGTTATAGGAGATCATGATGATCAGCACATTGCATCATGGCAGATCATGCTCACAAACTTGTTAAATTATTCAGGAGAGTAGGAATGAAAAAAATCGATCTTGACACGACCAGAGAGTTTACTGAAGGCGGGATGAAGCGTTTCTTTCTCGTAGAAGATTCGCCGTATTTTAAAATCATCAATTTTAATCTCGCTGCAGGTGCGACCTTTCCCGTCCATTCTCACGACCTTGATGGAGAACTCTCCATTCAGATTCTTGATGGAGAAGGTTTTTTCCTCGGCGAAGATGAAGCGGCCATACCGGCAAAGAAAGGAGACATGCTCATCTCCGAAATACGCGAACCCCATGGTGTCCGAGCTACTACAAATATGCGCCTTATTGTCACCATTGCCCCGCCTATTTGACCTGGAGTTTATTCGGGAACAGATCGGACAGCATCTTTCCTGCTGTCCGAGCACGAGGCATATACATCACTGGTCATCAAAGACAATATACTCTTTGAGTTTCTCTACCAGGGTATCCGGCAAAGGTTCCTTATAGAGAAATGCCCTGGCCTCTTCCCCGGTGATTGTTTCTTTTACTGCAACAGGTAAGCTGCGCAAAACCGCCATACGTTCCGGGTCGACTTTTTCTTTATCAATATGTGCCTTGTCGCTCATTTTTCCTCCACCCATTTAAAAAATTGTGAATACATCAGGTTGGGGTAATTTCTTTTCTGATCACGTACGAAGCTCAGCCAAATCACATGCGCTGCAAGTGACTCCGATCTGTCTTCCGAACGAAAAAGATCATAGCTGAGGATTATACGTAATCAGAATTTCTTTTGTTATTACTATTCATCCAAAGGATAATGATGATATTCTATCAATCAAGGTAATGGGGAAATACCGCTTTTCTTGCAGGAAGAATGAGTTCGACTTGATTTTTCCTTCAGGAAGAAATATAAACCTGTGCAGTCGTATCCATAAGTTCTGCAACGAAGCACTCTGGCTTTTCAGAGAACAACCTTACCACACTTCGTTGTGAACACATCTGCTTCAATGTTACAGTTTTATCGTTCTCACCCTTAAGGTATATCATGAAAATCGGCATCATAGGCCTGCCGCAAACAGGTAAGAAAACCCTTTTCCAGACACTGACCGGTAACCAGATCCGTGAGCAGGCAGGTCCTCCCAAACCTCTTCCCGGCAACGCGGAAATCATTGATGAGAGGTTTGACGCCCTGGTCAAGCTCTATTCTCCTAAAAGTGAGATACGAGCCAAAATCGAACTGATGCTGCTGCCGAAAATGGAGCAGGAGAATATCGCCAAGGGTGATATTTTTAAAGATATCGCTGACGTTGATGCGATCTGCCATATCATCCGGGACTTTGAAGATGAGTCCGTCTATCACGCCGCAGGCTCTGTCGATGCTATCCGTGACATGGAAATGGTCTGTGGTGAACTGCTCATGCATGATCAGATTTTTGTGGAAAAACGTATTGAGCGAATCGAACTTGCCCTGAAAAAGAAAAAAGACGACAAGCAGGAAAAAGAACTTCTTCTCCTCAAGCGGATGCTTGAGCACCTTGAACAGGAAAATCCTCTACGGCTTATGGAACTATCCGCCGACGACGAGTCCTTTCTCAGAAGCTACCCCCTTATCACCAGAAAAGAGCTGATCCTGGCCTTCAACGTCTCCGAAGAAAACCTCGACAGTACTGCACTTCTCGATAAAATTGCAGAGAAGTGCCGCGCCGAAAAAATGGAGGCAATGCTGGTTTCCGCCCAGGTGGAGTCAGAAATTGCCCTGCTTGACACCCTGGAAGAGAAGCAGGCTTTTCTTGAAGACCTCGGAATACAAGAAGCCGCACTGGGAATACTGACCAGATTATGCCTGAAAGCACTCGGCCTGATTTCCTTTTTTACAGTGGGAGAAGACGAGGTGCGTCAATGGCTGGTAAGACGCAATTCTCCCGCACCGGTAGCCGCAGGCGTAATCCACTCCGACCTGCAAAGAGGTTTTATCAGAGCGGAAGTGATGAAATATGACGAACTGATGCTCCACGGCAGCGAAGCCGAATTGAAAAAAGCAGGCAAGATGAACCTTGAGGGCAAGGAATATATCGTCCAAGACGGGGATATCCTCAACATCAGATTCAAAGTATAAAGCCATGGTGCGGAAGCCGGATCATTGCCACTTCAGCACCATGCAGTCCGGGAGTATCAATCTTCTATGGCAAAACGAGCCATCTCACTTTTTCCGGGCGCATACTCGCCCACGGGAACCAACTTTCGATTGGTTGTGACACAGTCAACCACGACTTTCCAGACTTCATTCAAATCGTTTTTTTCCTGATCGTTTTCAGGAGTAAATTCTACCAGATTGTGATTAATCGAAATTTTCATTTTTTCACCTCATTGTAAACGGATAGTCACAACATTGTCCGGAAAGATCCTCCGGCCTCTTCGAAGCAGCATACTAAACAGTGTATTTATCCCACTTATCGCCCAGTGAAATTCTTTTGTCAAGAATGGGACTCTATACCAGTACCATTACTGTTATGATCTCCGGGCAACAGTACGACCCTTTCCAGTTTCTCCGGCAATCTTCTTTAAATGACGGTAAAGATGGGAGTAGTTGATTTTTATGTCATGATGCAGGGCAATATGTTGCTGCCCCGCCTCCCCCATCTTGCGACGCAATGCACCGTCACCGGCCAGTTTTGCCAGGTAGTGAGAAAACAGCCGCGCTTCTTTTGCAGAACAGAGAAAACCGGTTTTATTCTCCAGCACAGCCTCTCGCGCCCCCCATTCCCGAAAAGCCACAACCGGCAAGGAGCAGGCCTGTGCCTCCAGAAACACCATCCCCAGGGATTCTTCTATTCCCGGAAAAGCAAAAATATCGGCAGCACTATAATATTTTTTTAACGTGTGACGAGGTATTCTTCCAAGCAAAACAGCAGCATCCCCCAGCATATCCTGGGCATAACATTCTATTTCTTCTCTTTTGATACCGTCGCCGGCAATAAGCAAGAGGATATCCCAGCCTTTATCCCGCAAGAGGCGGCAGCTTTCTATCACATTGAAAATTCCTTCTGTTTTCACACCGGGCCTGAACATCGCTGCAGTCATGACAACAACCCGATCTCCCACCTGCAGCTTCTGCCGTATTACCTCTCGTGCCGCAGCCTCAAAACGAAAATCTTCAGGATGGAGTCCAGGAGCTATATACATGACTTTCTCCTCCGGCAGAAGCCGGATAAGATTGACATAATCAGCCTTCTTGTTGGTATACACAACCGAGGCACTCTGCAATGCCAGACGGTTGAGATAAAATCCGAGCCGGCTTTTTAATACTTTGCGCCTCTTGGTCGAGTAGATTCCCTGAAAGATACCATAGGGAATGCCCAGGATACGGCAGCACAGAGAGCCTAATATATCCGGGGCCTTATAATAGGAATGATAGGTCAGCCAGATATCAGGACGTTCTTTTTTGCAGAGCCGCAGCACTCGCCATATTTCAATAATCAGGAGAGGCCAGAGGTGCGGTTTGAGGTAAATCCAGCGGCACCGAAAACGTGAAACAACCCGAATATCTACACCTTTTTTTTTCAGGAACTGCAGCAATTCGACCCCGATGATCAAATCACCGGAGGGATTTTTGTGCCCCGGAGGTTTGAAAGGCATATAATAAAATATCTTCATAAAAACACTCCAGGACAAAAACATAAAGTACCATTGCAATTTCTGCCGGAAACCAATATTCTCCTCTGTCAGAGACAGAGGTTCTCAGCAATGTACTGCCCCCCGTCTTTTTCGCAACTCTTTTAACAGGAAAAACCGTATATGGGAACACTTCCACGACTCGACATCCTCCTGTACGCTCACGACGGCAGAGGGATCGGACATGCCGGACGCACCATTGCCATCGGTATCGCTCTGCGGCGGCTCGCCCCACGCCTCAGGGTACTGTTTGTGTCAGGCTGTCGCCTGACCCGGGAACTGATCGGGTCTGCGCCTCTTGACTGGGTCAAACTGCCTTCCTATGAAACCATTGTACAAAACGGCACATCCAGAGGTATACAAGGCAAGAGCAATTTTTCCGATCATGACCTGGGGGTTCTGCGAGCAGAACAGATACACGCGCTGGTGTCCACCGTTCAGCCCCGTCTGGTTCTGGCTGATCACTCCCCCCAGGGGAAACACAGAGAGCTTCTTCCCGCGCTCCAGAGAACCAAAACCTCGCAGACTCAATGGATCCTTGGCGTAAGGGGTATTGTCGGTCAGGTAGACAAGCTCTGTTCCACAGTGGCACTTTCGATTTTTGCTGCCTACTATTCCGATCTGCTCTGGTACGGTGATTCCCGTGTTCTCGGCACCGGCCCGCTCCTTGAACTCGGCCAGCGTTTCTCTACGAAACCACTGGAGTGCGGTTATGTCTCGCGCCTGAAAGCACAGGGCATCAGCAACCAGCCAACCCACCGGAAAAACTCGGGCGTCACAGTATCCATACCGTGGATTGGTGAAAAAACTCCCGCTTTTCTGCAGCACCTCTATACTGTTCTCAACAAGGTCGAGGACAGATGGGGGCAGTGGATTTTGTATCTTGACCAGACCCATCAGGACTCAAACCGATTCAGTGAACGTTTTGAATCGTTGCCCTGGTGCCACGTAGAGGAACCTGGAGAGCGTTATCGAGAATCCCTGCTCGGCTCGGATTACGCCGTTATTTACGGCGGCTACAACAGTATCATGGACGTGCTGAGTGTTTCTGTGCCTGCACTTGTCATTCTGCGGGATATGCGCGATGGTGAACAACAGGAACACCTTGAGAGATTACTGCACACAGCAAGCGGCACTCTCATTCCCGTACCAGAAGACTGCTCCCAAAATGAACTGCAGGATGCATTAGAAAAATTAACTGTTCAAAAAAACCGATTTAGTGCTACAATCAATCTCGATGGGGCCGACAATGCGGCAAAATTTCTCATTGATCGGCTCAAAACAGCATCCTGATGCTCCTGTATATTTTTCCCATGAGCACACAATGACAACATCCGTAAAATAATCAACACGTTACTGGCAAAAACAGTCCTATGTCATCGCCACCTCTTCAAGAGCAAAATCTGTCACCAGGAACAAGCGATCACTGGGATAAGACCTTCGATGCCTTGCAGGATGCTGTTACCATTCTCTCACCCGATCTCCTGGTAATCAAAGCCAATAAAGCCGCCTACGACACCTTCGGTCTCGTCTACGGTGAATTGATCGGCAAACCCTGTTATCAGGTTTTTCATGGACAAAAAGAACCGTGCCCGACCTGTCCGGTATCACAGCCCAACCTCAACAAAAATGTGGAAACGGCTACC
>JAZBNU010000326.1:0-5947 GCA_036350815.1 Desulfopila sp. | reverse complement strand
CCTTGAGAGCTTCTTCCAGAGCTTCACGGCTTGCAACATCTCGAAGATCAGCACTGTATTCAGGCTCCGCGAAAGTGCCCTCAACACGAATCGGCACAGCAAGTCCCGACCGCTCTATGGAATCACCCTGTCCTTTTAAAGTTCCGACGATTTTCGATCTGACTTTGACATCAAGCTTTTCCGTTACAAGATCAGCGGTACCGGCAGCATTTACACGCAGGAGCGGTGAAAGCAGTGTAGCATCCAGAATCTCAAAAAGCCCATTTACGACAGCGAAAGGAACCCGCAACTCGGCAAAATCGGTCTGCGGTTTCTGAGATGGTTTCTCGTAGCCCATTCCCGCTGCAAGACTCCTCCCCATCTCGGCCAGATCAACACCAACCAGAGCCCCGTCAAAAAAGTTCAAACTGCCGCTGCCATTTAAGCTCTGCTTTATTTCTCCTGCAGTATCACCAATAAAAGAGATATCCGCAGAACCATTCATATTGCCCTCTATGACATCTTTGTCGACACTGTCCTGCAAGAGAGGTCCAACCATAATATTTTCAGCCTGCAGAGCAATATTTCCCACAGGATTATCCTTTTGTACATTCAGGCTGCCGACCACCTCTGCTTTACCCTCATACAGTTCAGCCTGAAAAGGATTAAGATCAAAAACTCCATCATTACCCGTCACTTTGACAAGGATATTGTTTACCCGGGCTCCATGAGCTATAAGCTCAGCAACTTTAATCTCTCCATCGAGAATAAGCCTGCGAAGCGGTTCATAATCAATCTGCTGCCCGGATGCAGCTGACTCCGACACGGCGGGCCTCCCTTGGGAAGTCGAACCGGGTGTCTGTGCTGCGCTGCCCTTATCCGCTGCAACTGCACCCTCCTCCGTTTCCTCCGTTTCATCCGGCAGAGGAAGATATCTGTCGAGATTTATGGAATCCAGAGCAAGACTGAAAGCGACATCCGGCTTCGCAAAATCCTTCACCGTCGCATCTACAACCAGCTTTGAATCATCAATGATAATCTGGCTGTTCTGCAGCGAAATACTCTCCATATCACCTTGAACATGAAAAACAAGCCCTATCTTATTTAAGGCCGCAGGATCGCTTGTTTTAACAGGAAAAGGCCTCTCCAGAGCCTCAAAGAGAAGACGAGGTGAAAAGTTTTCAACCGTCATATTCATATTGAACTGCCTCCTGGAAGCCGGATCCACTACTTCTCCCTCAAAACGGGCTGCCAGCTGCTCCAGTATGTTGACAGTCATATCTATTTTCACGGTCCCCTGTCCCGGGACTCGACCTATAGGACCGAGAGTCCCCTCAATGCTTACCGGCTTGCCGTCAACTTGCGCAGCAAACAACAGCGCCACTGGGCTCTCCAGTGAAATGTCCTGAAGGCGAAAAGTGATGCCGTCCACCACGGAGGTTTGCTCACTGCCTTTATCCACATAGGTGAAGCGACCGTTGGTAACCGCAAATTCACCTACATCAAGAGAACTCAGGGAAAAGTCTCTGGAATCATCCTTTTGTCCCTGTGCCGCTTCTTCATTTCCGGCAGACCCCGACTTCTCCTCGGAAGCTCCCTCTGAGGCAAAGGTCCAGTTGTTGTGGCCGTCGGCCTCTTTAATGAACTGGATCTGGGGACCATCAAGAACAAAAGTATTAATTTCAATCTTCCTGGAAAGAAGAGGTAACAGCTTTACCCGTGCTTCAAAGGAATCTATCGTAATAAAGTCACCGCCACCATATTTCTCAGGATTTCCAAGCTGAAGATTCCTGAAAGAGACACCCACCCAGGGAAAAACCGAAACATCAAAATCACGTCCCAGACTAAATGGCCTGCCGGTTGCTTCAGCAACTTTTTTCTCTATCTCAGGCAGGTATGACTCAACATCCACGAACCGCGGCAGAATAATCACTGCTGCGACCAGCAAAGCAATCAAACCACCGGCTACTGCCAATACCCAGATAACGATTTTTTTCATAATCACACTCCGTTTCGATAAAGAAATTGAGTTGTTTTTTTTGAGATAACTGCTCTCTCCAATGAAGAATACTGACTCTTAAAGAGTACTCATCAGCAGAGAAGCAGCACATTAAGATGTAATACTATAATAGCGACTCTCCTGCATTTTTCAAATATCTTTACGTATAGGATGATAATGTACATGAACACGCCTGAGAAACTCGATCTCCCGTATCAGACTCTTTTCAACCGCAGTAGCTATATTGTCACCTTCTCTCACACGAAGATTACCATCCACACCAATTGTTATGTTCATAACAAGATATGGTCCAAAGCGATGTGCATGAACCTCTTCAACCTCTTTAACTCCCTCATGCTCATTCAAAATATCTCTGACTTGCCTTCCTAAAGATTTCCCCGGGACAGTATCCATGAGATCGGCTGATGCCGACCGCAGAATTTCTATACCTGTGTATAGGATGATTAAAGAAACAACTGCCCCGGCAAGTGGATCAACCCAGGGATAGCCCTTCATACCGAAATAGATCCCCACCCCCGCAGCCGCCGAAGCAAAAATGTCATTTTTATGATCATGGGCAAGCGCAATAACCGCACTATTCTGCGTCATTCGACCTATTTTTGCGGTCCATATGGTTATCAATATTTTTACAGCTATCGTCATCAGTGCCACCCACAGGGTTATGACCGCTGCACCACCTGACACTTCAGCGCCGGAAGCCAGTGCATAAACACTATCGACGCTGTTCCAGAATATAGCAATGGCTGTTGATATCACGAAAGCACCAACCACTACAGCGGCAATAGATTCCATCTGATCATGGCCGTAAGGATGTTCGTGATCAGCCGGTTTACTGGATATCCTCATACAGATGCTCATCACTATTCCGTACGCAACATCTGAAGTAGAATTGATACCATCAGCCAGGAGTGCCGGACTGTTTCCCGCAATACCTATGCCTGTCTTAAGAAGGGCCAGTATGCCATTTACCAGCAAACCGACATGTACTGCCAGATTCCCTTGCTTTTTCCGTTCCTCACTCTTTTCGTCTGTCATCATGTATGTAAAAAAATCTCCTGGTTATAGGGCAATACGGCAGAACAGGAATCCACACCGGACCTGCGGCTAAACAATCTCGTAGGTTTGGGAAATTGACGGTATCGCATTAGTGACTACCCGGGATCACCCTCTGCCTGCTTGACGAAAACATCTTTGATGTTATAGACTATTACCGGTACATGCAAAATAACGCAGAAATTACAATCAACAAGAAAAAAGGAGCCGGTATTACTGCACTGGTTTCTCAAGTTCATTGCAGCAATACCGGTACCTGCTGGTTTGTCAGAATAATCAGATCCCTGAGAACACATTTTCCCGGGGTAAAAAAATCAAGAAAGGAGATGCTGGTATGTCCGTAAAAGTGATTATTGAGGAAGAAGAATGCATCGGTTGTGAAAGTTGCGTAGAAATATGTCCTGATGTCTTTTATTTTGATGAAGACGCCGCCAAAGCCTATGTTAAAGAAGACGCCGATGCCGAGGAAGACTGTGTTGAAGAAGCAATTGCCTCATGTCCGGCTGAGTGCATTTATAAGGAATAAGACACGCTGAGGATCACATTCGCAGCACTCCGCTAATCTACAGAACCACCTTCCCCCAATAGCCCTCACCAACCACTATCTCTCTTTCTGCCAGAGAGAGATAGTGGCTGCAGGCTACACTGACAGTTTTCCTCCTGCAACCGCAGGTTTGCCTGCAGCAATTCTCTGATTTTGAGTACCGCTACTTGACAGGCGGCCAGTTGAGCTGTATCAAAACTGAACAGGATGATCTTTGTCGTTTTTCTCTCTAATCCGGAGGTAATGCATGGTTGAACGATTTCAACTCCCTTTTATAGCATTTTTTTTATTATTTTCAGCGACAGCTGCCTTGGCCGATGAAGCGTTCTCCGTCAAAGTCGGATATCTACTCCTCAGTCCCAGCGGCGAATTGGCAGCAGAAGTTGACGGAATAGGAACAACAATTGATCTGGAAAGCGATCTCGGCCTAGATGACAGTGAAGACTTTATGGCAGAATTTGCGGTGTCTTTTGGCGATATCAAGCTGGGAGCCACCTATCTGCCGTTGTCGTTTCAAGGCAACTCCATCCTTGAGCGCTCTATAATTTTCGACGGACAGGTCTATAGCAAAGGTTCGAATCTGCAGAGCAGTGTCGATCTCGATATCCTTGATGTCGGCATGACCTGGTTTTTCCTCAATTTTGATGATACACCTGCCCGCGTACAATTGGGCCTTGATCTTTCCGTAAAAATCACCGATGCGGAAGCGTCACTTTTTGACATAACCACCGGAAGAAGAGAGTCAGCCTCTGCAACAGTTCCCATCCCGACTGTGGGAGTACGCGGGCGTGTTGCTTTTTCTGATTTTATCGGTATCAATGGCAGAATAGGGTACCTTGGGTACAGCGACAACCATTTTCTCGATGCCGATATCCAGCTTGAGGTATCTCCCCTGCCTCTTGTCGGTGTTTTTGCCGGATACAGATTTCTCGACATTGCCATTGATGAGTCGGATGTCTATGTCGATTCCGATTTTTCCGGTTTTTATGGTGGCGGTTTTATCAGATTCTAGCTGACATACTCCAATTCCCAGAGGGTATACAATGCTCGAGCCGGCCATCACCGATACTATCAGCCTATCTTCAGAGAAAGGATATGTATGCAGACCATGAAAGCTCTGGTGAAACATGGCGGGGAAAAGGGACTTCATCTTGAAGACGTTGCTGTTCCCATCCCTTCAAGTACAGATGTTCTAATTAAGATTCAGCGAACAGCGATCTGCGGCACGGATGTGCACATATACAACTGGGACGAATGGGCCGCATCGACCATACCGGTACCTATGGTTGTCGGCCATGAGTTTGTAGGAATAGTGGAGCAGGTCGGCAGTGATGTGCATGATTACTCACCGGGCGATCTTGTTTCCGGGGAAGGTCATCTGGTTTGCGGCAAATGCCGTAACTGCCTGGCGGGGAGAAGACATCTCTGCAATACGACGAGAGGAGTGGGCGTCAATCGCCCCGGTGCTTTTGCAGAATATCTCTGCCTGCCGGTGACGAATGTCTGGTACTGTGATCCCAATATTCCCCGAGATGTTCTGGCCTGTTTCGACCCTTTGGGAAATGCTGTCCATACCGCTCTCACCTTTGATGTACTGGGGGAAGATGTTCTCATCACGGGTGCAGGGCCCATCGGCTGCATGGCTGCTGCCATCGCCAAACATGCTGGAGCACGATATATCGTTGTCACAGATGTCAATCCATACAGACTGCAACTGGCCGAAAAAATGGGGGCAACGCTCACCCTCGATGTCCGCAAGGAAAAATTAGCCGCTGCCCAGGAAAAACTGTGCATGAAAGAAGGTTTTGACGTAGCCATGGAAATGTCCGGCAGCCCTGAGGCCTTCCATTCTATTCTGGAAAATATGTGTCACGGCGGTAAAATTGCCCTTCTCGGAATCATGGAAAAAAACTCCGCCATTGACTGGAACAAAGTTGTCTTCAACGGTCTGACCATTAAAGGTATATACGGCAGACAAATGTTCGAAACCTGGTATAAAATGACTTCACTTATCCAGACCGGTCTGGACATAACACCATTGTTGACCCATAAATTTCATTTCACCGAGTTTGAAAAGGGCTTTCAAGCCATGAGATCAGGAAAATCCGGCAAAGTCATTCTCACCTGGGAAGAATAGTGCGTCATTTCTTTCGTTTTTCATTCCATCATCTAGAGGTCCACTAATGCCAACAGACAGACTGCTGCCACCACTTGCAGAGGAACTGCAGTCCCTTGCCGAAGAAGGCAGAGCCAAACCGGAAGAAAGAGTTATCTGCGAGTATATCCCTCCACAAGGAGAAAACGGTCCCAGATACAAGTTATTGGGCAGTGATAGAGAATTTCTCCGCCTT
>JAZBNU010000325.1:0-4876 GCA_036350815.1 Desulfopila sp. | reverse complement strand
TTCCGGACCGAAGAGCATTCCACAATGTGTCGTTGAAGGTTCCGCAGCCGCGGCTGCTGTATCCGCCAAACTTGCTTCCGTCCGCGGAGATATGAATAAGGTGCGAAATTTTCCCGCAGAACGGAGTGTAGCTGGCGAGGAGCCTCGTATCGGTGTATTTGTCTGTCATTGTGGATCCAATATTTCCGATATTGTCGATGTTGCTGCTTTGGAACAGTATGCTGCAGCATTACCCGGAGTTGTCCATGTCGAAAGAAATCTCTTCTCCTGTTCTCAGGAAACCCAGGAACTTCTGTGCAGTTCGATTCGCAAGAAAAAGTTAAATCGAGTTGTTATTGCTGCCTGTACGCCACGAACTCATGAGCCTCTTTTCCGGGAGACCTTGAAGGCTGCCGGTATCAATGAGTATCTGGTGGAGATGGCAAATATTCGTAATCAGGATTCCTGGGTTCATGACAACCATGAAAAGGCAACAGCAAAAGCATTGGATCTGGTACATATGGCTGTGGTTAAAGTGGCGCATGCAGTGGCCCTGCAGCCTGTCGCCGTGCCAATAACCCAGAGAGGGTTGGTTGTTGGTGGAGGTATTGCGGGGATGACCGCAGCCCTTAATCTGGCTGACCAGGGTTTTGAGGTCGATCTGGTGGAGAAAACACACCGCCTGGGCGGGAACGCTCTTAACCTCAAGCATACCTTTTCGGGAGTTCATGTTCCGATGCAGGTGGCAAAGCTCGTTGACAGAGTAAATACCCATGAGAGAATAACCCTGCATACTGAAACGGAAGTGAGCAGGGCGGAAGGGTTTGTCGGCAACTTTAAAACCACCTTGAAAACCCCCGGAAGAAAAGCCAGGGTTGTCGAACATGGTATTGGTATAATTGCCACAGGCGCCAACATATTCAAGCCTACCGAATATGGCTATAAACAGATCAGGTGTGTTGTTACGGCGATCGAGTTTGAAAAGCTGCACGAACTGAAGGAGAAACATGTTAAGCGTGGAAAATCATTTGTTTTTATCCAGTGTGTAGGGTCGCGGGAGCGAGGGCGGATGTACTGTTCTAAGGTATGTTGTACCCACTCCGTGCAGTCAGCCATTGAGCTTAAACGAGAGGACCCGACCCGCAATGTCTTCATACTCTACAGAGATATGCGTACCTATGGGGAAAGGGAATATCTGTTTAAAAAAGCGCGGGAGATGGGTGTTGTTTTCATTAATTATGAGCTGCACGGCAAACCTCAGGTCAGTGAGGTGGAGAGACAGATACGGGTTGATGTCTGGGATCATGTTCTGCATCGACCGGTGAGAATAAAGGCGGATATGGTCATTCTCGCGACAGCTATCGTCGCCAACCCGGAAATTGACAGACTGGCCCAGCACTACAGGATTCCTCTGGACAACAATGGGTTTTTTCAGGAAGCTCATGCCAAACTTCGTCCGGTTGATTTTACCACTGAAGGCATTTTTACAGCAGGGCTTGCCCAGTATCCCAAACCCGTCGATGAGTCTATTTCTCAGGCGTTAGCTGCATCGGCCAGGGCATCCGCCCTTCTTTCTCGAAAAGAAGTGTATCTTGATGCAATCAAGGCTGTGGTCAATGAACACAAATGTGACGGATGCGCTCTCTGTGTCGATGTCTGCCCCTATCATGCCATTGAGCTGTTTGAGGTAGACAAAGGAAAAGGGCAGCCACCCGTCAAGCTTGTTCGGATAAATACGGCTCAGTGTAAAGGATGCGGCCTGTGTCAGGGAACGTGCCCCATGAGAGGGGTTGATGTCATGGGCTTTACAATGGAGCAGTTGAGCAGCCAGGTAAGGGCGGCGTTGAAGAAAGAGCAGAAAGATGAATGTGATGAGGTGAGGAACAATATATGAATCATGAACCAAAAATTATAGCTTTTTGCTGCAACTGGTGCGCGTATGCCGCGGCTGACCTTGCCGGGTCCTCCAGGCTTAAATATCCGCATAATGTTCGAATAATAAGGGTTATGTGTTCAGGAATGGTTCATCCGGAGCTGGTTCTTGAGTCATTATCACAGGGTGCCGATGGTGTACTGGTACTTGGATGCCAGTTGGGCGAATGTCATTATATAGACGGTAACCGCAAGGCACAGGCCCGTTTTGAGATGATCCATGAGTTGCTGGAAGATTTCGGTTTCGAGGAGGAAAGGTTCTCACTGGCCTGGGTTTCTTCGGCTGAGCCGGAAAAATTTGTTCAGGCTGTAACTGAGATGATGGAGCGCATACGGCATCTGGGCGAGGCTGCCGAACAGACCACAAAACATCTGGAGGCCTAGATACAATAGGATGTCGCTACGTATAGCCATGGAGTGGCTCGGAGCATGTTCCGGCTGTGAAATCTCCTTTCTCAACATCGGTGATGAACTGCTTTCTCTACTGGAGAACGACATTAGAATTGTCCATGCACCTCTTTTAATGGACCACAAATATAATGGGCAGACAGGGGAGACGAGCGGTATAACCCTTCCCCAAGCTGATATCGGTTTTGTTTCCGGTTGTATTAACACGGCTGAACATCTTGAAGTTCTTCATGAAATGCGCCGCAAATGTACTATGCTTGTTGCCATGGGGACCTGTGCTACCCATGGTGGTATCCCGGCGTTGATGAACGGCATAGGCCGGCAGCAGAGCTGGCAGGAAATCTTTCAGACCCATACCACGGACCCGGACAGCAGAGTTCCCGATATTGAGGTTCCGGAGCCGCTGGACCGGGTATATGCCTGTGATGAAAAATGTGAGATTGATCTGCTTTTGCCGGGATGTCCTCCGCATCCTCGGCTGATCAGGGAGGTAATCTTCTCCAGGCTCGAAGAGAGGGAGATGGTTCTGCCGGAGCGGAGTGTGTGTGACACATGCCCGGTCAAAAGGGAGGGTAAGGGGCATGTTGCTGTGGTTAAAAGATTTCTGGCCAACGTCGATTATGCAAAAGGTTCGCCTCTCAATGAGATGCGTTGTCTGCTGGAGCAGGGGTTTCTCTGTCTCGGCCCGGTTACACTGGCCGGTTGTGCAGGTGATGGAGCACCCAGCTGTATACGGGCGCGGGTCCCTTGCCGAGGGTGTTACGGCCCGGTACGGCGGGGAGGAAATCAGCTTCTTGATATGATGAACGCCATGACGAGTAATGGAATAGATTATAAAACAGTTGTCGATCGCCGCTCTATCCTGAGGTTCAGCGGCGCTCACGGACGGCTTCGTCCACAGAAAAAAAGGTCGTGATTTATGGGAAAAGTTGTAACCATCGCACCGGTGACACGTATTGAAGGTCATGCCAAAATAGCCATTCATCTTGATGACGATGGCAATGTTGCTGATGCTTTTCTCCATATCCAGTCACTGCGAGGCTTCGAAAAGTTTATCGAGGGGCGTCCGGCGGAAGAGGTTCCCCGGATCGTCAATCGCATCTGCGGAATTTGTCCATGGATGCACCATCTGGCATCGGTCAAGGCTGTAGATGGTGCTTTCGGGGTGACGCCGACACTGACGGGGCATCGACTTCGTGAGCTCTGCCAGGTACTTGCGCATATCAATGACAAGATTCTCCATTTTTTCTTTCTTGCTGCCCCCGATTTTGTCCTGGGACCGGACTCAGACTACTCGGTTAGAAATGTCATGGGGATTGTTAAAGCCAGACCGGAACTGGCGCGCAGTGTTGTAAAGATGCGCCGGCTTGGTCAGGCGATGCTGGAAAGGTTTGCCGGGAAGGCCATCCATCCCATTGCCGGCGTCGTGGGTGGCTTTTCCAAACCGATGCAGGAGTCTGAACGGATAGAAATGCTCAGGGACGCCCGGACACTTCTTGATTTTGCCTGCTACAGTGTAGATTATGCCAAAAAACATGTTTTTGCCGATTATGACGATGTTATTGGCGAGCTTGGGGCAATTACCACCGGATTTCTCGGCACCGTGGACAGGGCTGATGGTTCTCTACGTCTCTATGACGGAGTGCAGAGACTGATGAAGCCTGATGGCACCTCTGTCGATTTTGAAGCTCTGCAATACGATGAGTATATCGGCGAGCATGTTGAGCCCTGGGGATACAGCAAAATGCCCTATGCCAGATCGTGGAAGGAGGGTTTTTCACTCAATCTTGACAGGCCAAAAGGTATTTACCGCTCCAACACTCTCGCCCGCATAAATATATGTGAAAAAATGGCCACACCTCTGGCCCAGGCTGAGTTTGAGGAGTTCCGAGCCAGATTCGGGCGACCGGCGCAGCAGACCCTTCTCTATCATCATGCTCGATTGATAGAGATGCTCTATGCTTGCGAGAGGACCGTGGAACTGCTTCAATGGGAGGGGATCACGGATAGTGACGTTCGTGCCGAAGCCGTTCCGTGCTCCGGCCGTGGAGTCGGCATTGTTGAGGCTCCACGGGGAACGTTGATTCATGACTATAGCACCACAGAAGAGGGTTGTATCAAAAGTGCCAACCTCATAGTAGGAACGACACACAACATAGGCCCAATGAATATGAGTGTGAGGCAGGCTGCGGCTTTGCTGATTAAAAACGGGAACTATTCACAGGGGTTGTTGAACAAAGTCGAGATGGCGGTCAGAGCCTATGACCCGTGAATGTCTTGCGCTACGCACCGCCTGGATGGCGGTGTTCCCTTATCTATTGAAATTTTTGATGGTACAGGGCGGAAAATTGCCGACTGCAAAAATTGAAACAGGGTCACAAAATTCTGTCCGCGCGAAGGATAAACAGGAAATATGAACAGTACCCGGCAGAATCGGGAGAGAAGGTATTTATGACAACATCTTCACAACGATCACAGAGAAAAAAAGTTCGAGCTGAAAATCCAACCGGCGCATGTGGCTATATCGACCACATGACCATTGATGAATTACGTGAAC
>JAZBNU010000324.1:0-4261 GCA_036350815.1 Desulfopila sp. | reverse complement strand
TCACTATCCTGCAGGAACATTGTACGATACCCCTGAGCAACCCCGGGAGAGGCACTGTCACCGCACAGGCGGGCGGCATGTTTGCCGGAGTCTATACCCTGCCCACCTGCTTCAACACCGACAAGCTCGACCCCTTCCTCCTGGAGGAAACGACCGAAAATCCCCATGGCGTTAGAGCCGCCGCCGACACAGGCATACACTTTGGCTGGGTTGCGGCCGTGCTGCCTTCGTATCTGGTCAATGGCTTCATTGCCGATAATTGACTGAAACCAGGATACCATTTCGGGGAAAGGGGCAGGTCCGCACGCGGTTCCGAAAACATAATGGGTGGAATCGACATTGGTAACCCAGTCGCGAAATGCTTCATTAATGGCGTCTTTGAGGGTTCTGGCACCATCTTTAACCGCTACGACTTCGGCTCCCATTTTCTCCATCCAGAAGACGTTGGGGCGTTGTCTCGCCACATCAACTTCGCCCATGTAAATGGTACAGGAAAAGCCGAATTTGGCGGCCATGGTGGCCGTAGCCATGCCATGTTGTCCCGCACCTGTTTCAGCGATAACACGCTTCTTCCCCATGCGCTGCACCAGTAAACCTTGCCCCATGACATTGTTTGCTTTATGCGCTCCGGTATGGTTGAGGTCTTCGCGCTTAATATATATCTGCGCTCCGCCGAAATGACGGGAGAGGTTAGCGGCATGGGTCAAGGGAGTGGGTCTGCAGGAATAGGTGGACATAATTTCCAGATACTGTTTCCAGAAATCCGGGTCTCTTTTGGCTTCGGCAAAATAGTCGGCAAGTTCGACAAAGGTCTGGTGAAGGACCTCGGGGATAAAGGCGCCGCCCCAGTTACCAAAATATCCATTTTTCGTCATATCTGTATCTCCTCGGAAAAGCGTTGTGCTGCTTTGGGAGCACTGCTTGTTCGCGCATCTGAATAAAGGTGTTGAAGGGGCATTGGTGAAATACCACAGCTCTGCCCGATCTGTAAAACTGTATGATGCAAAATGTACACTAATTTGATCATTATTCCCAAGAAAGTTTGAAATAAGGGAAAAGGATCATTCCAGGGAAAGCTGCTTTCTACAGACAGCGGCAAAATCTTCGGGATAATGTCCGTTGATAAAACGCAACTGAGCTTCACTGAAGGCACCGGGAGAGAATGGCAGTTTCGGCAGAAGAGAATAGAGAAGGGGTTGCTTGAAGAGATTTCGCTGTGCGATTCGTTTGGAATACTCAATGGATGTGACCATTGTGGCGCCGAGTCTTGCAAAAATCTGCTGGCTTTTGAGGATGGCGCTATTGAGGGACTCTCGGCAGCTGCTGTCTGTTTCAAGGATATTACCGGGAAATTGTCCCTGGTTGTCAGGTTTCGTCATGATCTGCAGTTCCCATTGAGAGGTCTGGGCTTTGGGAACGAAGACCAGAACATTTTCATCCTGCCAGACAACCAGCGAGGCAGGGAGATCCGTTCGGTTGTCCATCCGCACATTCGAATTGATGGCAGTAAAGTAATCAGTGAAGAGATCACTGCCGTGGAAGCTGGAATACTTTTCCATCTCCGCGGCAATCATATCACCACAGCAAAAAGAGGTGATGGTACTTGCGGCATGATCAGGGTTATCAGCATGTGTGACTACTTTTTCTGGAATGACAGCATATTGCTGATGAATCTGTTGATGAGAGGCATGGAGGCGATAATCAGTGGGGGAGTAGTCGAAACCGAAATTCCAGCCCCAGAGAGTGGCGAGGTTGGCGCATTTGTGCCGGTCTATCTGCTGCAAAAGGGAAAGGCGCAGCATCTCAAGATTCTCTTCGGAATAGAGTGCGCGCTGTGTGGTCTGCAGACCAAGCAATGCGGCTATATGAACGTACATGCGCTGGTAGTAGAGATGGCGCAGTCCACGCATATCTTCACTGCTCAAATCGGCGATGGAATACCGTACCGCATCATCGGCCATGTTGGCGGCAAAATGACCGCCGGAAATATAGGAGTTGCGGCGGAGATATTCGAAGACGTGGCTGTTTTTCTCTGCCGGCCATTCTCCTATGATTTCGCTGGTTCCTTGAGCGCCGGGCCGCAGAACCATGGCTCTTTTATAGTCGTCCGGCAGGAATGGGTTGTTGGCAACTGCTTCGAACAGGTCGTGGTCGGTAATGTCCGCTTGTGTTCTGCCGCCGGGATACGTGGTATAGTGGAGCCCGGTTACCAGGTTCTGGTCATCTTTGAGGAGGTGACAGCAGCTTTCTGCGAGGTGTTTCAGGTCTTCGGGATCGGTGGAGCAGGTGGCGAGTGTTATTAGTAGAGGACGCGGCAAAGCGGTAAGTAGGGCAGCATCGAGTTTGTGCTGCTGGAGAAAGTCTTGGAATGACAATTTTTTTTTGCGGGGGAGGTGCATCCTGGTATGATCTGCGGCGGAGGCGTCGGCCCAGCTCTTGTCGATGAAGGTTACTCCCCTGAAGGAAAAGGGATTTGGTATTTCAAATATCCAGTTGGCCTGGTCGACCACCACATCTGTTTCAGGAAAATTTACGCTGTTGGTCAACTCAGTACCATCCTGGAGAAGGCCGAGCGGTTCGATATGTTTTGCGGAGCGTAGATTTGTAACTCTATACGAGGGTTTATGAATGCCGTAGATGAATTTTCCTGCAGGAGTGATGCAGTTACTATAAGTTTTCATGGGGAATGTTCACGCTATCTGTAAATATTTATCGGATGTTTTCAGGTGATATCTTCTTTGTCATGCCATATTAGCAGGGCCTGCTGGTAGATTTGCGATCTGGATATTCCCAGATCGGCAGCGAGAGTCTTGCAGCAATCCTTCAAGGATATTTCGGTATGGTCTCGGTACCAGAGTATGAGTTTGACGAGATCCTGTTCCTTTGCCGGTGCTGTTTCTCCCGGTGCGAGAATAAGAACGAATTCGCCGCGGTTTTTCTTTCCCGCAACCCGTTGTAATAATTCTTCGAGGCTGCATTGGACTATCTCTTCAAAACTTTTAGTCAGTTCTCTGGCCATAAAGACCTGACGGTTTTCGAGCACTGCATGGGCATCTTCTACAAACGCCTCGATTCTGTGAGGTGATTCATAAAAGACACTGTAATGATCGGCATGAACCAGGCTCTGCAAAAGCTGACGACGCTGGTTTTTTTTGGGTGGGGCGAAGCCATAAAACATTACGGGGCTGTCGTTGATCCCCGCACAGGAGAGAGCGGCAGTCAGGGCAGAAGCTCCTGGAATCGGGACGATTTTGAAATCTTCCTGCATGGCTTTCTGAACGATAACGGCGCCGGGATCCGAAATACATGGAGTTCCCGCATCCGTCACTACGGCAATGTCGTGGCCTGCCGCGAGAAAACCGCAGATCTGCTCGGCTCGCTGGACCTCCTGTTCCCTGTAGTAGGATATCAGTTTCGTTTTGATGCCGAAATGGTTGAGGAGTTTTTTTGTATGGCGGGTATCTTCAGCAGCGATATACTCCACCTCTTTCAGGGTTCGCAGGGCCCTCAGGGTTATATCCTCAAGGTTGCCTATGGGAGTTGCAACTATATATAACGTTCCGTGGAGGAGAGGTGAAGCGTTTGTCATAATGATAGAAGATACAAAGAGTTAGTGTCGGTATTATCGGACTTCTCTCATTGTACCAGCTGCAAGAGAAAATGCATCTTTTTCTTGAAAAGGTGTGACAATAGTCAGAAGAAATCAGCACAACGGGGAAAATAGTGTCATCTTCTTGAGCAGAGGCATCCCTCTTGACAGACTATTTGTTATATGTATTATATGAACAGATACTCATATAGTTGTTTCGAAAGAATGAACAGCAAGGAAGAAAAAATGAAAGAGGACCGGTGTGAAACCAGAATTATTCATATTGAGCGGGTAAAGGCGGCAAAGAAGTCAGCACTGGCGGAGGATGAGCTTGATATGCTGGCTCTTTTCTTTAAGACCTTTGCAGATCCCAGCAGAATCAGGATATTGATGGCTCTGGCACAGCAGGAAATGTGTGTCTGCGACATTGCCGCTTTTCTTGAAATATCTGAGTCTGCTGTAAGCCATCAGCTGCGCTACCTGCGAAACATCGGGTTTGTGAAAAACAGAAGGGAGGGAACTGTTCTGTATTACCGCCTGGTTGACAATGATGTGGCTGAAATAATACAAAAAGGACTTGATCATTTACGCGAATAAGTGAGCAGGCAAGGTGATAGCATTATGTTTGATATTCTTGGTGAAGTTTTTTCTGAGTCGTGGGACATACTCCTG
>JAZBNU010000323.1:0-17561 GCA_036350815.1 Desulfopila sp. | reverse complement strand
TAAAACCATAGGTCATCTAGGGTTTACGGGAACATCGTTCTGGATAGATATTGTAAAGAAAAGAGTGGTGGTTCTGTTAACAAACAGAGTTTTATACGGAGCAGATAAAAGTAAAATTCAAATATTGAGACCAATGTTATACAATCAAGTTATTAAAGAGCTGGAGCAATATCAGTAAAAAAACAAAGTAATACTGTATACATTTATAGATGCTATTTCTGTTTTTGGACAAAATAGGAAGAAGTTTCCGGTTCAGCTTTTTCTCCAAGGAAGGTATGGCCTTGTTTATAACACCAGTTAGCAATATCGTCGCCCGATCCTTCATCATTACATACTATTTCAAGTATTTCTTCAGAACTCATTTCGGCAAGTTCTTTTTTTAATCTAAGAAGAGGGATAGGACTATGTAAGTTGGTAGCATCTATTTGTTTATTTGGAACAACTTTTTTATCCAACTGTTTGTTTTTTTCCATAAATAAATTTCACGTTGTTGTTAATAGAGAAAAAATGTACCGTTACCGAAGCACTCTGTGAAAAGGCTACATGAAGAATATTATCATGTCAAGAATGATAACAGGTTTGAAAATCCTCTTCATTTTTAGATATATTCGCCTTGTAGATATATAAATGAAAAGAACAAAAATGAGGCTGAAATGGTAGAAGGAAATAGTATTAGAAAGAAAATACTTTCTTTAAGAGATGCTCTTCCGCAAGATGAAATTATTGAGAAAAGCCTCACTATCAATAAAAAAATTATATCTCTTCAAGAAGTACAGAAAGCCAAAAACATTTTTGCATATGTAAGTTTTCGTAGTGAAGTAAAAACGTTATGGTTAATAGAAGAGTTAATGAAACAACAAAAAATAGTTTCTGTTCCTTTAACACATCTTGATGAAAAAAGAATGGAAGCCATATCCATCAATGACATATCCAAGG
Organism: Desulfopila sp.; assembly: GCA_036350815.1. Classification (GTDB taxonomy): domain Bacteria; phylum Desulfobacterota; class Desulfobulbia; order Desulfobulbales; family Desulfocapsaceae; genus Desulfopila_A. The sequence goes on along the minus strand of JAZBNU010000323.1, from coordinate 16,625 downwards.
ATCTGGTACCAGGTAATTATGGTATAATGGAGCCTCACCCGGATTGTGCTCAACACAATAAAGTAGAAGCAGAAAATATTGATATTGTTTTAGTTCCCGGTTCCGCTTTTGATGAAAGAGGGGGAAGATTTGGATATGGTGGTGGTTTTTATGATAGATTTTTAGAAAAGATTCCTTATGCCGTTCGCGTGGGCCTGGCTTTTGATTTACAGGTAGTCAGGGAAATACCCATTCAACCTCATGATGAGCTGCTGGATTATATTGTGACGGAAAAGAGAACAATTGAGGCTGGTGAAAGGTTATAGAAGAATCGAGGTAGAAATGGAGCATTTGTAATTTTCCACGTTAAAAGAAAAAGTATGTGGAAGTTGATTAAAGTAGAATGTAAGGTTTATATTCTGTTTCTATTCTTTTTTACGAAGAGGGAATTTTGTTAAAGAAAAAAGCCAAAATACTCATTGCCGATGATGACCCGATGGTTCGCAACACTGTTTCCAAGATACTGGAAATGTTCGGACATTCAGTTGAAACCGTAACAGACGGTAGTGGAGTTATTACTGTTCTTGATGACAGTTTTGATGTCATCATTCTCGACATAAATATGCCGGGCATGGATGGATTTGCAACTATTTCTGAATTAAATAAAAAAGAATTCGACATTCCTGTTCTTTTTTTAACAGGAGCGGGCTCCATGGATTATGCCGTCAAGGCGATCAATCTGGGGGCGTATGATTTTCTGACAAAGCCGATTGAAGATCTTGATATATTTAATGTGAAGATCCGTCGTGCTATTGAGAAAAGAATGTACGTTCTCAAAGACAGGCGCTATCGGGAAGCATTGGAAGATGATGTTCAGAAAAAAGCTGAAATGCTTGAAAAACAGAACAAACTTCTCCTTAAATATAGTGAAAATCTGGAAAAAGCGACAGTGCAGATGATGAGCAGTCTGCAAAATGCCATGGAGGAGAAAGATTACTATACAGCCGGCCATACCATGCGGGTGACCGAATATGCTGTTCTTCTGGGCAGGGCTATGGAAATTCCAGATGAAGACCAGCTGGTGTTGCGCAGGGCGGCACAGTTCCATGATATTGGAAAACTGGTTATAGACCTTTCCTGTATCCAGAAACCAGGTACGTTGACGGCTGAAGAGTGGAAGCTGATACGAAAACACCCAAGTGTCGGAGCCAATATAGTAAAACCACTTAAGTTTATGGAAAGAGAGAAGTTTATTATACGTCACCATCATGAACGAATGGATGGTAACGGATACCCGGATGGAATAGGTGGTGATAAACTCGACCAATTGACCAAGATTTTGATAGTGGTTGACAGTTATGATGCCATGACATCAAAGAGAAATTATAGACAAAATCTCAATATGGAAGAAGCACTTGCTGAACTGCACAGGTGTTCAGGGACGCAATTTGATAAAGAAACCGTAGATGCTTTTGCCAAAACGATTGTTACTTTTAACCCGACAAATAATCTTTTTGCCAGAGAGTATCTTGAAAATTTCACTTTACCGGAAAAATAACAACGTCAGCATAAAGGGAAAAAATGAAAATTACCACAAAGGAAGTGGAACACGTTGCTCATTTGGCAAGGTTGAATCTGAATGGTGAAGAATTGGAGAAAATGACAGCTCAGCTGGATACAATTTTGAGTTATGTTGCTCAACTGGAAGAGGTCGACACAGAAGGAATAAAGCCAATAACGCACGCTTTTTCTATTACAAATGCATTCAGGGAAGATATGGTCAAGGATTCTCTGACAACAGAAGAATCTTTGCGTAACTGTGCCTGTAAAAATAATGAAGCATTTATAGTTCCTCGAATTATATAGATAAGAGCAAATAACCAGAAACAGACAAACTCCTTCCCGTCTCTTCCTTTAATAAAAAAGAAAAAATGAAGCCATTTACATATACAATCTCAGAGATGCTCGACAAACTTGCAGCTGGAGAAATAAGCTCTGTAGAACTCGCGCAAAGCTGCCTGCAAAGAATTGAGGAAACAGAGCATGATGTTCATTCGTTTATTACTGTAAATAAAGAAAAGACACTTCTTCAGGCAGAAGAACAGGATGTGAAAAGAGCACAGGGCAGAGCAGGTTCTTTGAGCGGTATTCCTGTAGCGATAAAGGATCTTCTTTGTACAAAAGACACGCTGACAACCTGTGGCTCACGAATGCTGGAGAATTTCATTCCCCCATATGACGCCACCGTTATAGAAAAATTGCAAAAAGAAGGTGCCGTCATCATAGGAAAAACCACCATGGATGAATTTGCCATGGGCTCAACATCTGAAACATGTTTTTATGGTGTTCCCCAAAACCCCTGGAAAAAGGGATATGTGGCCGGAGGGTCTTCCGGTGGGTCGGCAACGGCGGTTGCAGCCGGCCAGTGCCTTGCTTCTTTGGGGTCTGACACAGGAGGCTCCATAAGACAACCGGCATCTCTTTGTGGGATAGTAGGCATGAAGCCGACATATGGAAGAGTTTCACGCTATGGTCTGGTCGCTTTTGCTTCCTCCCTTGACCAGGTTGGTCCTCTGTCCCGGGATGTTAAAGATTGTGCCTTGATGATGAACTGTATTGCCGGATATGACGAAAAAGATTCAACATCTGTAAGAATATCCGTCCCTGATTACTGTGAAAGTCTTACGGAAGGGCTTAAAGGTTTAAAGGTAGGCATTCCTAAAGAATATTTTGGTGAGGGACTGGATAGTGAAGTAGAAAAAACAATAATGGAAAATCTGGCTTTGCTGGAAGATTGTGGAGCGGAGAGAGTTTATATTTCTTTGCCGCATACCCAGTATTGTGTGGCGACGTACTATCTTATAGCCCCGGCGGAGGCAAGCTCAAACCTGGCCCGCTATGACGGAGTTGTTTATGGATATCGTGACCTGAAAGCCGAAACACTTCTGGACATGTACAAGGAAACACGATCAAAAGGATTTGGCGCGGAAGTAAAGAGAAGGATTCTCATAGGAACATATGCACTTTCTTCAGGATATTATGACGCCTATTATAAAAAAGCTTCACAAGTAAGAGCCTGCATTCTGGATGACTATAAAAAGGCCTTTTCCCAGTGCGACGTCATTCTATCTGCCGTAACACCAACACCAGCATGGAAGCTTGATGAAAAAATTGATGATCCTCTGGCCATGTATCTTTCCGACATATTCTCTCTTTCGGCGAACCTGGCAGGAATTCCGGGTATGAGTGTTCCGGGTGGGCTCAGCAGTGCTGGGCTGCCCATAGGAGTCCAGTTGCAGGGACCCCACTTCAAAGAGGATGTTCTCTTTAAAGTAGCCTATAATATTGAAAGAGGGGCCGGTCTTCGCAACAGACTCCCTTCTCTGTAAAGACTCTTTTTCCAGAGCCCATCCCGGTGCCTTCAATGACTTTTTATGAGATTACCAATGATGCAGTATCAGGATATAGTGACCATAGATGGACCTTCCGGAGTTGGCAAGTCTTCCGTCAGTAAGAAGGTAGCCGCAGAGCTGGGCTATACCTATCTTGACACAGGAGCGATGTATAGAGGGGTCGGGTTGTATTTTCATAGACAGGGTATAGCTGTAGACGATGAGTCTAAGATTGCAGGAAGGCTCACCGAAGTTCAGCTGGAGTTGTTGCCGGCTGTGACAGAAAGAGAAGAAGTTGGGGTTGTTGTAAATGGAGAGGATGTCAGTCCTTTACTGCGAACGCCGGAACTGTCAATGATAGCATCAAAGATATCTGCCCTTCCTTCGGTGCGCGGTTTTTTAACAGAGATGCAGCGTCAATTGTCTGCACAGGGAAAAGTTGTTGCAGAAGGAAGGGATATGGGAACAGTTGTTTTTCCCAAAGCGGCGCACAAATTTTTTCTTGATGCAGACCCAGAGGAGCGTTGTCGCCGGCGCGTTCTGCAATTACGGGAGAGAGGTGAAGAGGTCGATGAAAAAAAGCTTCTCCAGATGATTTTGCAGCGTGACAGAAATGACAGCCAGAGAGCTGTTGCTCCACTGAAAAGAGCAGATGACGCCCAGTTGATAAACACCACGGCTCTTAGTTTTAAACAGGTCTGTACAAAAATATTACAAAGGATAAAGAAGAAAACCGCGTAGAAAGGTTTTCTTCTTTATCCTTGATGTTCTTACTCTAAAATAAAATCATTTCTTCTGTTCTGGGCATAGGAAAACTCGTCCTGGCCTAGAAAAAGAGGGCGCTCCTCACCATAACTCACGGTTCGAATCCTGCCAGGTTCCACACCCAGGTTTATCAGATATTCCTGGGCGTTCAGAGCACGTCTTTGCCCCAGAGCCATATTGTATTCATTTGTGCCTCTTTCGTCACAATTTCCTTCCACAACAACTTTTGCACCGGGAATCTGTTTGAGAAAAAGGGCATTATTGGCCATCCTGTCAGCCATTTCCGGGGGGATGGCGGCCTGGTCAAAAGCAAAATAAATAGGACTTAAACCAACAGAGGAACGGCCATGTTCTCTTTTGTATTCTTCGGTCTGTTCCATTTCTCCCGTATTAACGGAAAGATTTCCGGTTCCTGTCCCTGTCAGGGAACTGCCTGTGTCGTCTAGAGTTCCTTCTGCATTGAGGGAAGATTCTGTATACCCAGAACCATCAGCGGCAGGGTAGTTGATCTCCGTACCACCATCAAATGCTCTGCTGTTAACTCCTACTCCAGGAGCATCTACGGTCTTTTTACTGCAACCACTTCCCACGACAAGGACAAAACCCACAAGAGCGGCAAGTGTGAGATGCTTAAACGTTTTCATCTTCATAGATTCTCCTTTTCCTTAAAAAAGGTGATGGTGGAATAACTGGTTTTTCTAACAGAAAATGGGTCGGATAATAATTGATTTACATTTTATCCATATAATTACAGAGGTCAAGCCAATTTCCTTGCCAACTGTACTTCCATGATATATTCGTGTGGCGGAGTGTCCGTATTTTTCAGCTGCGGTTCCCATTGGAAAAAAGTAGAAAGAAAAAATAAAAAGCCTTTTACTGGAAAATCTTCGAGCACAAGAGTTTCAAATAAAGCAAATTATACAGGAAAGACCAATGAAAGGAAATGAAATGTATAACTATGTTATTAATTGTGCTGCAGGGATGGAAGGGCTTGTTGCAGAAGAAGTTGCTCTTTTTGGCGGTAAAAACATCGAGACATCAACAGGAGTGGTTGCCTGGAAAGGTCTGCTTGAGAGTGCGTATCGGGCGTGTCTGTGGTCGAGATACGGATCTCGTGTTCTTTTGCTGCTGGATTCCTTTTTGATAAACGATGCAGAGGAACTGTATCTTGGATGTAAACGAATACCATGGTCAGTCCATCTAGACAGCACTATGTCTTTTGCCGTGTCTGCAACACTGGGGAGCAATCCTGTCATAACTCACAACCATTATGCAGCATTACGTGCCAAAGATGGTCTGGTAGATTTTTTCAGAGAAAAAACCGCGACGAGACCAAATGTCTCAAAAGAAAAACCCGATATTAAAATACATCTTCATATCCAGGAAAAACAGGTCTCTATCTATATCGACTTGAGCGGAGAGAGTCTGCACAGAAGAGGATACCGGGACACATCCGGTATTGCGCCTTTGAAAGAGACGCTGGCCGCAGCAATTGTTTCTCTTGCCGGATGGAACGGGGAGGCCGCTCCGAACACGACCTTTTTGGACCCGATGTGCGGGTCAGGCACCCTTCTCATTGAAGCAGCTCTTTTATGGGGTGATTCAGCCCCTGGTTTGTCTCGGAAATATTTTGGATTCACCCGGTGGCGTGGTCATGATGCTGCGCTGTGGACTGATCTGGTTGAAGAGGCTATACAGAAAGAAGAAGAAAAAATGACCCGGAAGTGGCCGCGATTTATCGGTTATGACAGTGATCCGCAGATGGTGGCAGTTGCCCGCAAGAATATAGAAAAGGCGGGACTGGAAGAGAAAATAGAAGTGAAGTGCATGGAATTTTCCTTTTTGCAGCCTCCAAGCCAAAAAGGGTTTTTGGTATCTAATCTTCCCTATGGAGAAAGGTTGTCGGAAAAAGAAGAGGTTCGTTATCTCTATAGTTGTGTTGGCCGGAAGCTGCAGAATTCTTTTGGCAACTGGAGGGCAGCTCTCTTTCTTTCTGATCCGGATGTGGCAGATCAGCTTGGTATACACGTTGAGAAAAACTATAGACTGTTCAACGGTGCTATTGCCTGTCACCTGATTGTTGGTGATGTTGTTGAAGTCCAGAAAAAGTCTTTTACATGGATACTTAACAGAGACGTGCGTCAAGCAGAGGGAGCCGATTTTGCTAATCGTCTTCTAAAAAACTATAAAAAAACAGAAAAATGGGCCAGACAGAATGATATTGACTGTTATCGTATCTACGATAGAGACTTGCCTGAATACAATGTTGCCATAGATATTTACGACAAGTGGCTGCTTGTGCAGGAGTATATGCCCCCCGCATCGGTGGATACAGATAGGGCCGCAAAACGTTTTGCAACGGTTCTTTCTATTGTTAAAGACATTTTTCAGGTCAAAAGAGACAGGGTTTTTCTAAAACAGCGTCAACGCCAGCGGGGCAATAGCCAGTATCAGCGCAAAGATGTAAAAGTACGATATCACCAGGTCAGGGAGGGAGACTGTTTTTTTCTTGTGAACCTCAGCAACTATCTGGATACAGGACTTTTCCTTGATCACAGGCCCCTGCGCATGAAAATAGGACAGCTGGCTTCGGGGAAGCGATTTCTCAATCTTTTTGGTTACACCGGGGCTGCAACAGTGCATGCTGCCCGGGGCGGGGCTGCTGCCACCACGACTGTCGATCTTTCAGAGACGTACCTGGAATGGGCGAGGAAAAATCTGGCGCTTAACGGTTTCAGTTCAAAACGGCATCAAACCGTAAGACAAGATTGTCTTTCCTGGTTGAAAGAAACATCTGCTGCGTTTGACCTCATCTTTATTGATCCCCCTACATTTGCCAATACAAAGAAAAAGAATCTTGTTTTTGATGTCCAGAAAAATCATGCGGAACTTATCAGGTCTGCCGTGAAAAAGCTCAATACAGATGGGGTGATCCTTTTTTCAACAAACTACAGGGGCTTTAAACTTGACGCTGATCTTTTCGCTGAACTTGATATTGCTGACCTTAGCCGTGAAACGATACCTTTTGATTTTTACAGAAACAAAGCAATTCACCTTTGTTGGCAGATAGGAACAAAACGTTGATTTATGCCTCTTTTTTTGGTTAGTATACTGCTCGGTTTCGGTGCGCAGGTAGAACTTAACATTTGCGAGATATGTTTTTTTACCCTGCTGTTTGATAATGTTTTCTGATATCGGCCGGCCTGGGTACGAGCGAAAATGGTTTTTTCAAGAAAAATTACACTGCGGGCAGAAGGCGACCTGGTTCGGTCATATTCCATTTTGGGGAGTTAGCGATTTCAAGCGGCGTGTGATACAGTAAAAGTGAGACGAGACCAATAGTCCTGAGGAATCGGCATGAAAAGCCTAATTGTTGAAGATGATCTATTATCGAGGATGCTCCTGCTCTCAATTTTATCCCGATTCGGCGAGTGTGATACTGCTGAAAATGGAAAGGAAGCTGTCTTTTTTGTCGAAAAAGCAATCAACACGGGGAAGCCATACGATGTCATGTTTCTTGATATCATTATGCCGGTGCTGGGAGGGCAAGAGGCTCTTTTGCAGATAAGAAAAATTGAAAACCACCTCGGTATTAAAGAACCTCACTGTCTGAAAGTGATTATGGTGACGGCAATTGAAGATTTTGACAATATAACCAGGGCCTTTGAGGGAGGGCACTGTGAAGCGTATCTCACCAAACCGGTAAAGGAGGCCGAGTTGATTGAACACCTCCACGAACTTGAGCTCATTGAGTAGGAGGTCTGTCTTAAAATCAAGGGGTAAGGTTTTGAAAAATAATGAAATACAGAAACTTCCTCGAGTGAGTCGAGAACGTCTGGTACACCACTTTAAAGCAACATACAGACTTGATGATGACCAGATTAAAGTAATGATAGACAGTAGTGCGCGATCCATGAATGCCGCTCTTGCTGCCCTTTACCAGGCCCTGGATGAGAATCGTGATCTGAGTGAAATCGCGCGACTTGGACACAGTATCAAGGGGTTGCTTCTCAACATGGGAGAAACGCAGTGGGCTGAACTGGCAAGGGAGTTGGAAAAGGCCGCAGCCCAGGGCAAGCAGCTGGACTTCCGGGCCATTGTGGCAAACATCCATCAAGGGTTTGAAGATGTTCTGTAACCGGAGTGCAAGAGGAATTTGACCAAAAGGTTGAGCGTTGATGACACATCAGAAAATTTTAGTGGTTGACGATGACCCGTCGCAAAGACTGCTGCTGAAAATGTGTCTCCAGAAAGATAATTACTCTGTTACGGAAGCGGCTCACGGGGCGGAGGCCTACACGCTTCTGGAAAAAGACCCGGATATTCGACTGGTGGTTACAGATCTTGATATGCCCGTTATGAACGGGTTTGATTTGATTGCCAAAGTAAGAGACAGCGATCTACGTTATCGATATATCATTGTGTTGACTTCAGCGGAGGACAAGGGTTCTCTTCTCCGTGCGCTATCTTCGGGAGCCGATGATTATATTTCTAAACCTGTACAGCCCGATGAGATACGTCTCCGTGTCGAGGGCGGTATCCGTTTGCTTCGCCTGGAAATACAGGAGGAGCTGATTATGTCGATGGCGAAACTGGCGGAGTACCGGAGTGATGAAACCGGCTATCACCTGGAACGTGTCCAGTATTATACCAGAACACTTGGAAGGGATCTATGTGAGAAGCATCCGGAGCTGAAAATTACTCAACAGCTTGCAGAAGAGTTTTCACGTGTCAGTCCTCTTCACGACATTGGAAAAGTCGCAATACCGGACTCCATTCTTCACAAGCCCGGAAAGCTGAGTGGGGAAGAGTTTAATATCATGAAAAACCATGCGACAATAGGAGGTCAGCTGCTTAAAGATATTTTCACAAAAACAGGCTCATTGTATCTTAAAATAGCCTACCAGGCGGCTATGTATCATCATGAGAAGTATAACGGAAAGGGATACCCAACCGGATTGAAAGGTGAAAATATCCCTGTCGTTGCCCGTGTGGTTGCTCTGGCTGATATGTATGATGCAATGACCAGCGAACGATGTTATAAGAAGGCTTTCAGCCACAAAGCAGCTAAAAAGATTATAGTAGAGGAGCGGGGAGAGCATTTAGACCCTAAGATGGTGGACTCTTTTCTTGCTCGGGAAAAGGAGTGGCTGTCAATCCGTGAACGGTTTAAGGACAGATAATATCTGAAGAGAAATACTCACCACACATTACTTTCGCAGGGGCGATGAAATCAAACAACGAATTTGAAAAAGAGATCAGCGAACTGAAAAAAGCGCTGCTGGTTCAGCAGGAAAAAAACCGGCATCTGGAAAAACTGTTGTCATTTCGAGGTGTGAATCCGGAAGAAGGTAAAATTCCAGCGGAGATAAAGGGTGAGGTCAGCGAGGCGGTTAAAAGCCGGCTCTGGTCCAGGATAAGTCATGAAATACTTACGCCGATGGATGCTATCCTCGGCATGACCGAATTGGTCATGGACACCAAGTTAACCACGAAGCAGCGAGACTGCCTGGAGATGATAAATTCCTCTGCCGACCGTCTTTTCGGGGTTATCAGCGACGTTATCGACTATTCTGAGCTGCTGGAAGGAAAACTCCGCTGCGATATGACGGATTTTGACTTGTTTGATGAGCTCCAGTACGATCTGTATGTTGCAGAGCTGTCCTGTAAACATAAAGACTTACAATTCTCGGCAAGGTTTGCACCAAATATTCCCAATTACCTCAATAGTGACCCGGCCAGGCTTCGCCAGGTTTTAAACAACATTCTCAGTAATGCCATTAAATATACCCAGAAGGGTCATGTTTCGGTCAAGGTTTCTCTGGGAGGTTTTGACAGAAAAGGCCGGTTACTGATCAAGTTCACAGTTGAAGATACTGGTGAGGGAATAGTGCCGGAGGCTCTGTCGACAATTTTTTCCAGTCCAATGACAACAGCTTGTACCGGCGGTGAAGAAAAATACAGCGAAGGAGGACTCGGGCTGGTTGTTTCTGCCAAACTGGTTGAGCAGTTCGGTGGTGAAATAGGCGTTTGGAGTGAACAGGGAAAAGGCTCTTCTTTCTGGTTTACCTGGCCTGTTATCAATCCGGTGGAGATGTACATGGGAGAGCTTCCCACAAAAATTTTTGACCAGGTACAGGACAGAAGCATGGTCCTGCAGGGTGCGAAAGTTCTGCTGGCTGAGGATGAATATATCAATGCGTCTATTACCAAAACCTTTCTGGAGCAGGCGGGGCTCAAGGTGACAGTGGTTGGTAATGGGCGCGAAGCGCTAGAGTTGTCAGGAAAGGATAATTACGGGGTAATATTGATGGATGTCCAGATGCCGGTAATGGACGGGATTGAGGCCACCACCCTGATTCGGGAGCGAGAGAAAAAAAGCGGTACCTTTACGCCGATTATTGCCTTGACAGCCCACGCTATGTATGGTGACCGGGAGCGCTGTCTCCAGGCGGGGATGGATGACTATCTGGCCAAACCTCTTGAAAAAGATCAGCTGGTTACAATGCTGGCCAAATATCTCACCAGAAAAGCTCTGGTGGTTGGAAGTGATCCCCTCAGCCAGCATAGCATTATGCATCCATTCGTTCAGAGAGGGTGGGCCGTTATTATCGCGGAGACCGGCAGAATGGCGATGTATGAAGCCTCTCTGGCGCACTTTGACATGATAATTATCGACGCTTCCCTTCCTGTTGAGGATGGGAGGGAGACGGTAGAAACAATACGCAAACTGGAGGAGTTTTCCGGTTGCCGCGCCACAATTCTCGGGGTTGGTTTTGAGACGGAAGAGGATTTTCGCCTCTATGATGATATCGCCTTTGATGCGCTTTTTACTCGTCACACCATGGAAAAAGAAATTCAGGCAAGGGTGTGATTATAAGGTATCAATGCATTCAGGACGTAACTCCGAGGTCTGACATGTTCCAGCTCTCTTTCACTAAATCCAGTAGACCATTTTTTTCCTGATGATACACTATTCTAAAGTTCGTCTCCATACCTTTGGCTATGCCTTACCCCCTCGTGTTCTCACGTCTATTGAGATAGAGGAGAAACTCTCCCCTCTCTATGAAAGACTCAAACTTCCCCCTGGGCGCCTTGAGCTGATGAGCGGCATAAAAGAAAGGAGACTCTGGGAGGAGCATACCAGACCCAGCGAGGCTGCAGCACGAGCGGGTCGTGTGGTACTACAAAAGAGCGAAGTCGATCCGAAGTCTATCGAATGCCTGATTTTCACCTCTGTTTGTAAAGACATGATGGAGCCGGCAACGGCATCTTTTGTTCATGACAAACTTGGGTTTTCGCCGCGCTGTTTAATTTTTGATATATCTAATGCCTGTCTTGGTTTTCTTGACGGCATGGTCATGCTGGCCAACATGATTGAACTGGGTCAGGTGAAAAATGGTCTGGTTGTTTCCGGAGAGACAGCAGAGGGGCTGATTGGATCCACCCTTCGTGCTTTGCTGGCTGATACCACATTAAATCGAAAATCGATAAAACCGGCCTTTGCGTCTCTCACCATTGGGTCGGGCGCTATGGCTTTGTATATGACGGAAACGGAGGGAAAGGGGGCAGAGATCAAACTGGTTCATGGAGCGTGGCGGGCAAATACCCAGTACTCGAATCTTTGCCATGGGGATCAATCCAATAGAGAAGTTACCCTGATGGAGACCAACTCCGAAGAACTCTTGCATAGAGGGGTTGAAACCGCCGAAGCAACCTGGAAAGAATTTTCGTCTCGACCGGGTTGGTCCGGTGAGGAGATTGATCGTTTTTTCTGTCACCAGGTTGGCTCAGCCCATGCCAAGCTATTATTTGATAAACTCAAGCTGGAGAGCAGTAAAAACTTTGAAACCCTGAGAAAAATGGGAAATGTCGGTTCAGTGTCGGCTCCCATAACAATGGCAATGGCCATAGAGGAAGGAGTTTTTCAGAGTGGGCAAAAAGGAGCGGTTTTAGGAATAGGCAGCGGGATAAACTGTTTGATGCTTGGGGTTGAGTGGACACAAGGAGAAAAGGAGGACAGATGAAACTGCTTACTCCGGAAGAAGGGAGGTTGTTGCTGAAAACGATTCGCACTGTTATCGGCAGGGAGCTGGGAGAACAATCAGCCCTTCCTGTCGGTGAGGCGAGTGTTTTTGATGAAAATGCCGGAACTTTTGTTACACTGAAGCTCAACAATCAGCTGCGTGGGTGTATTGGCAATATAGAACCCGTCAAGTCAATACGGCAAAGTGTTCTCGATAATGCAATCAGTGCTGCATTCCACGATCACCGTTTTGCACCGTTGACGCGCCAGGAGTTTGATGAGGTTGAAATTTCTCTTTCTGTTCTTGGTCACGCCAAACCTCTTTTGGCGGACAAAACCGCCGATCGATGCAATGCTTTGCGTCCGGGAAAGGATGGAGTTATTTTGCGCTGCAAAGGCCGGTCAGCCACTTTTCTTCCCCAGGTTTGGGAACAGCTGCCGGATCCACAAAACTTTCTTTCCCACCTCTGTATTAAAGCCGGGTTGGAGCGTGATTGCTGGCTGAATAACGATACGGAGATTTTGGTGTATCAGGTGCAAAGCTTTACAGAGGAAAAAGAATGATAGTGCGGGAACTCTCCGCCACCATAATCAGGCGGGTTGAAGATATCTATGCAGAGCTTGAGAAAGCCTATGACAAGGTGGCCCACGATATTGAATTCAGCTGCACCGGGTGTCCTGATAATTGTTGTGATTCCTATTTCTTACACTACACCTACATTGAGTGGAGCTATCTTTGGCTTGGGGTGAATGGATTGGGTGCAGCACGACGGCAGGCTGTGCTGGAAAGAGCCCATCAAGCTGTTCTGGAGGCTGCAAAGGATCTGCGCAGCAACAGGCGGCCTCAGATTATGTGCCCTCTGAATGAGGACGGTCTATGCATCATCTACAGGCATCGTCTGATGGTATGTCGAACACACGGTGTACCGGCAACCTTGACCCGGCCTGATGGGAAAGTCATGCAGTTTCCAGGGTGCTTCCGGTGCCAGGAGTTGCTTGGTGAAAACATTGAATCACAGGCAGTTGAGCGAACATCTCTTTTGACGAAGCTGGCGCATCTTGAAAATGAATACCTGGGTGGGAAACGGCATCTTTATCCAAAAGTCAGGATGACCATTGCCGAAATGCTGGTCAAGGGACCGCCCTCCCTCAAGTGACCAAGTAATGGCAAAGATTGAGTAATGTGAGGAAAAGACGTTGAATTTGAGTGATTTGTGGGAAAAACTCGGCACCCTGGAACAGGATGAAGCACACCAGGTTCTATCCAGACTGTATGTCACTTATGAAGAAATACGAGTGTCGGATCCCGATAACAAAGAAGCGGAAAGCTTTTTTAAAAATCTGGATAATGCCATTAATTTCTGTGTGCAGTGCAATCTCAACAGAAGATGATTCCCCCGCAGGGGGAGGTTGTGCTTCATGTCTTAGCCGTTTGCGCGGAAAAGGATAAGAGATATTCCGGGCGGCACCATGTTGTGTAGGAGCAAGGTTCGCCTTAGATTTCCCGCCATGCCTCTTTACCGATTTTTCCCAGAAACACCTTGGTGCAGATAAGAACGTTTCGTGGAGTATCACCGGCCTGTATCCGCAAAATTCCTTCTCGGATAATGATTTTCTTCAGCAACTCTCTTCCGTTTGACTCATTATAATAAATATCGGAATCGAGAATATCGGTAATGTTTTGTGGCTCAACCTTGTCGATGATGAGCTGTACCCCAAGGTGCAGGAATGGGTCGGATATGCCGGCCAGCTCACTTTCAAGAGCCAGCAGGCCTGATTTTCCTGCAATCTCAGCCATTTTTTTCAGTCCGGCAACGATTGGAATCAGCGTTTCCTGGTCTTCTTTACTGCAGGCAGCTTTGGCCGCCAAAGCTAAATCTCGTAACATGTCTGTTCCTGGGAATATTGTTTCTTTCTGTTAATTGAGCCCCTGAAGGTGCCAATCCGTCTCTGCGATTGCTCAACAGTATAGAACTACTGAAAGAAGAAAAGCAAGACTATATAGGTACTGAAATCTGAATTGTTAGCGGTAGAGTATTACAGCTGCATCCTTGATACCTCGATTATGAACTCAGCAAGCATGTGAAATATTGCGGCTGAACCTTTCCTGGTTCGCTTGCCAAGTGAGGTAAATCCGGGCAGGGAGGTATTTCGATACGAAGCAGATTTTGGACAGGTTATTGACATTTATGCAGGCTGCGCTATACAGAAGTGTCGTTGGACTATACCGGAACTATGTCGAATATTGAGAGGAGTAAATATGTCCTTGGTAATAAAGGGAAAACAGCCGAACTCGAAAATGTGCTTTGTGTGCGGCAAAGAAAACGGTTTTGGTCTAAAAAGTAGATTTTATGAGCTTGAGAACGGAGAACTGCTGGCTCTTTTTACACCAGCATCTGAGCATCAGGGGTACCCGGGGCGTCTTCATGGAGGCATTGCGGCAGCAATACTGGATGAAACCATTGGGCGAGCCATCATGATACCTTATGCCTCTACTGTTTGGGGAGTAACCGTCGATTTCTCCATGAAGCTGAAAAAACCCATTCCACTCGATGGTGAAATTCGGGTTTTGGCTAGAGTTACCAGAGATAGAAAAAAAATATTTGAGGGAAGCGGTGAAATCCTTCTGTCTGATGGAACTCCAGCAATTACGGCTACGGGAAAATATCTGAAAATGGCAATTGACTCTATAACAGATGCTGATTTTGTTGAGGATTCATGGGAAGTGACAGAAGAAGAGTGTGACCCTCAACAGATAACTCTATAGGCAGGGTCATTACGCACTCATCAGGAAAAATGTGTCATGAGGTAGTCGGCAACACGATCTGCGCCATTCTCGGTTGCGGCGGTACGTTTTTTTACGTTGTGTCTCGGCAAGATTCGTAACCATTCGCCCGAGAGAAAATTGTCCAGGGAGATGATCTCGGCCTCCAGATGTTGTCGGGCAAATGCCTCAAGAGGAGCAGACTCGGCAAAATTTTCACGCTGCACACATATAGCGGCGGTTCCTGCCTGATAGACTTCTGAGAGTGTCGAGTAGCCGCTTTTGAAAACCACGACGTCGACACAATTAATAAGATCTGGATAATAGTGGTCGCTGAAACGGTCGAGAAAGAGAACGTTCGGGGCCGGGCGATATTCTTTTTCCTGACCACTGAAGATAAAGAAATACTCGTCAGCATATCGCTGCAGATCGCGAATAAATCCAGGGGTAAAACCAAGCCCTCCAGCAGTGACGAGTACCGCTGATCGTCCACCGCAGTGCAACCGGGAGCGGACTGCCTCCGGTTCTTCTCGGACTGCCCTGAATATGGGGCCGCAGTGTAGGTCTGCCTCCCGCCGGCCACAGAACGGTTCTGTCTGAATATGAATATCCGCTGAATCGTAAAGCGTACGGAGATAGTTGCCATAGTCGCTGAGAGCGGGAAATGGTTTGTAGAGTTGTTCCCAGGTAAAGTTTTCCACCACTATTGACGGAATTCCTGCTTTTTGCCCGACTAATATTCCCAAAGGACTGATATCGCAAAGTATATATGAACAATTATGGCAGATTTGCGCGGACCTGGCAACAGTTTCATCCTGGTAGGGAAGCAAAGAGTCAAGTGCTGTGAGGGTTGCCGGGATGTTCAGAGCGAAGGCATCATTCTGGATAAAGCCAATATCGTTTAATTGCTTGTGATAGCTGAAACGGTTCAGCGTCTGAGTAAAGATGTCTTCTCCCGCGGTAGTGAAAATGTGCGGCATACATTCTTCTCGCTTTTGCAGGGCTTCAAGAATTGCGGATACGCGCGCGGCATGGCCGAAACCGTGTGATGAGACAAAACAGGCGATGTTTTTCATGGAAGAAAAGCCTTGTCCAGGTAGGAGGAAGAGTTATGGATTATTGCGTTCCGATGACCTTTGCCTAAAAACTCAGAAAAGATATCTCCTGGAGCGTTCCGAGTCGATCTTAACACATGCATTTCCAAAGTAAGGTGCAAGGAAGACTATAGCACATTTCTTCGTGCCTCGCATCCACGGCGACCTTGGCATCGGATAAATCCGGGCTATATACCGCGTGGTATTTACTTTCCAGCAGCATTGCTTGAGGGGGGCCTCTTAGAGAGTATTGAACAAAATTCTTCTTTGTGATGGGCGAGACGACCGCTGCTACAAAGATGAAAAAACATGGATATTAAAAAAATCTAGATACTTATTTACGACTGTGCGTATAATTACCTAGGGTCCTCTAGGTGTTTTCATCAATTGCTTGTTGCGTTTCGTTGTGATAGAAGGAAATTAGGCAGGTTGTGAAAAAGTGAAAGTGGAGGAGAGATAAATAGCCGGTGTCTGGAGGTTAAGCTCTGGTGGGGTTTTCCTTCAGATAAAAGGATAACCAGAAACTGAGAGGAGGCGGCTATGTCTGATTATCCGGGTTTTATTGTCTATCTGTGGTGTTTTCCACTGGTTTTGCAGTTGGTTTT
>JAZBNU010000322.1:0-6067 GCA_036350815.1 Desulfopila sp. | reverse complement strand
TGCAGGGGTTTCTGCAGTTCCCATGGCAGCCAGGGTTTCGCAGGTTGTAGGGCAGAAAGAGGTTCCGTCTAATTTTCTGTTGATGCATGCCATGGGGCCAAATGTCGCCGGTGTTATCGGTTCGGCAATTTCCGCGGGAGTTTTGTTGTCTTTATTCGGAGGTTGAGAATATATCCTTTGGCTGCATAGGTGCTCAACGGATGGAATACTCTTCTGCTCCCTTAGTTTCTTCTATGTATCTCCTGCGCGATCGTGACTCGACCAAATTCGGTTGTTGCCTGTCATAGAGCTGCGAACCCTTGACGAATGGTTAAATATATTGAAAATGCGAGAAGATCTTAACCCGGAAACACGGAAACGACTGGAGAAAGCGGTACTGGAGGTTTTTTCCCATTCCGATTTTCACCAGGCCTCTATTCGAGACGTAGCCGAGAAGGCTGGTGTCAGTTTCACGACCATATACAAGCACTACGGCAGCAAGGAAAGGCTGGTTTTTGCTTTTGTTGATGTGTGGATGGGCAAGCTGACTGATCGGATTGTTGATCATCTGCATGGTATTGAGGATCTTAAAGAGAAACTACGCAAGGTGTTCTGGCTGCAGCTTGACTATTATGAACGCCATGAAGGGCTGGGGCGCATTGTTTTCATGACCCTGCCCATGAAGACATGGATGGCTGATAAGAACTTTGAGCAGCGCAGGATGATCAGCCTGCTGGTGGATGTCCTCCGTGAGGGACAAAGGGCAGGTATACTTAATAATACCGTTCGAGCTGGAGTATTGCTTGATTTCATCATGGGGTTTGTCCAGCGCAGTTTTTTTATGTGGATACAACGAGGTCAGAAGGAGAGCCTGGCCGGGCAGGCCAATGAACTTTTTGAAATGGTGTGGCGTGGAATTGTTCAGCCGCTTCCCCATAGACGATCAGAAGAAAATGATTAGCCTTTATTTTTCATCGTGTCTGATGCTGTATAGGTTTTGTCAGCCAATGGCACATGTCTGCGAAGAATACTGGTGTAATTTTCATTTTTGCTGGTGTAACGCCTTTAGGCACTAATTTTGAAGCAAAGCGGAGGAATGTCATGAAGATACTGAAAATTGATCATCTTGGAATTGCCGTCAACAGCATCGATAGTGGGAAAAATTTTTGGTCCGATGTTTTAGGATTAAAGTTCGAAGGTGCTGAAACCGTCGAAGAGCAAAAGGTGACAACGGCCTTCTTCCCGGTAGGAGAAAGCGAAGTAGAACTGCTGGAGTCAACCTCCCCTGATGGTCCGGTCGCTAAATTTATCGAGAAAAGAGGACAGGGGTTTCAGCATGTTGCTTTTCGAGTTGAGAATATTGAGGAAGCTCTGGAAGAGCTAAAAGCAAAAGATATTCAGCTCATTGATCAGACTCCCCGAATAGGGGCAGGAGGGGCTAAAATCGCTTTTCTCCACCCTAAAGCTACCGGCGGCATTTTAGTTGAATTGTGTGAGCGATCATAAAGGCTCCGCAAACAATGACTACAGACAATTCAATGATGAGGAGCATCAAATGACTGAACATCCGGATTTGGCACAATGGAAAAATCTTGCCGGCCAGCAGATGAAAGGAAAAACCGTAGAGCAGCTTGAATGGCTGACCCCGGAAGGAATACGGG
This sequence comes from Desulfopila sp., assembly GCA_036350815.1. Lineage (GTDB taxonomy): Bacteria > Desulfobacterota > Desulfobulbia > Desulfobulbales > Desulfocapsaceae > Desulfopila_A. Next base: position 4,427 of record JAZBNU010000322.1, on the reverse strand, counting down.
TCAAGCCGCTCTATACGGCAGAAGACATCGAAGGGTTGGAGACTGTTAACACATTGCCCGGTATGGCCCCATATGTGCGCGGGCCTATGGCTACAATGTATGCCGGCAGGCCATGGACAATCCGTCAATATGCCGGTTTTTCCACGGCCAAGGAGTCAAACGCCTTTTATCGAAGAGCGCTTGATGCCGGTCAAAAAGGCCTTTCCGTGGCTTTTGATCTTGCCACTCATCGTGGCTATGATTCCGATCATCCCAGAGTATCCGGCGATATCGGCAAGGCCGGAGTAGCAATAGATTCGGTCGAGGACATGAAAATTCTTTTTGACGGTATCCCGCTGGACAAGATGTCTGTATCCATGACCATGAATGGTGCTGTTATTCCAATCCTGGCGGGCTATATCGTTGCTGCTGAGGAGCAGGGGGTGAAACATGAGCAGCTTACGGGAACGATTCAGAATGATATCCTCAAGGAATATTTGACCAGAAATACGTATATCTATCCTCCGGAACCATCCATGCGGATAATTTCCGACATCATGGCATTTTGCTCCCAGAATATGCCGAAATACAACACTATAAGTATTTCCGGCTACCATATCATGGAGGCCGGTGCCAACTCGGTACTGCAGACCGCCTTTACCCTTGCCGATGGTGTGGAGTATGTTAAAGCCGCATTAAAAGCAGGAATGGATGTCGACACCTTTGCTCCCCGGCTCTCCTTCTTCTTCGGCATAGGCATGAATTTCTTTATGGATATCGCAATGCTTCGTGCCGCCAGGTTTCTCTGGCACCGCCTCATGAGCCAATTTAATCCTAAGAATCCGAAATCATCCATGCTGCGCACCCACTGCCAGACTTCCGGCTGGAGCCTGACGGAGCAGGATCCCTATAACAATGTTATCAGGACGACCCTTGAGGCCATGTCTGCTGTCCTCGGCGGAACGCAGTCTCTCCATACCAACTCTTTTGATGAAGCTATCGGGCTGCCGACCGACTTTTCTGCCAGAATCGCGCGAAATACCCAGCTTCTTATCCAGGAAGAAACGGAAGTCTGTCATGTTATTGATCCCCTTGGAGGCTCCTACTACATTGAGTCACTGACAAAAAGCATTGTTGATGAAGCGCAGAAAATTATCGATGAAATAGAAGAGCTTGGCGGAATGGCGAAAGCTATAGAGTCGGGCATGCCGAAAATGCGTATTGAAGAGTCGGCCGCTAGAAAACAGGCTCGAATCGACCAGGGAAAAGATGTAATAGTAGGGGTAAACAAGTACCGCCTCCCGGATGAAAAAATTGATTTTGAGGTGCGTGAAGTACCTGCCTCCGTGCGCGATGAACAAGTGGCCAGACTCAAGGAGATTAAGGCCACGCGTGACAATGCGGTTGTAGAAAAAGCTCTGGCCGATCTTACCCGGGCTGCTGCCGAAAACGGCAATATCCTGGAAGCCGCTCTTCCTGCAGTTCGGGCAAGGGCAACAGTCGGGGAAATCTCCGATGCACTGGAAAAGGTTTTCGGCCGCTATGTAGCTACTACCCGCTGCATCTCAGGAGCCTATTCCTCTGAGTTTGGAGGAGACAGCAGTGTTATTGCCGAGTTACGTAAGCGTACGGAGGCGTTTCTGGAAAAACAGGGACGGAGGCCCCGGATACTGGTCACCAAAATGGGACAGGATGGTCATGATCGCGGCATAAAAGTCATTGCCAGCTCATACGCCGATCTTGGCTTTGATGTTGATATAAGCCCGATGTTTCAGACACCTCAGGAAGCTGCCAGAATGGCGGTTGAAAATGACGTTCATGTGGTTGGTGCTTCCAGTCTTGCAGCCGGTCATAAAACCCTTATCCCTGACATGATAGAAGAACTCGGCAAGCTGGGAGGTGGTGAGATAATGGTGGTTGCCGGTGGTGTCATCCCCCCGGGCGATTATGAATTCCTCTACAAGGCTGGAGTAAAGGCGGTTTTCGGCCCCGGCACCCCGGTGCCGCAGTCGGCAGACGCCACATTGTCACTGTTGGAAGAGAAATATCTTGGCTAGTATTTGGCCGCAGTCTGGAGTTAAAGAGACGACTGTTCCATAAGGTGCAGTCGTCTCAAGACAGACGTGGGAATAATGTTTGGGGCTGCACAGATACACAGGAGATCAGGTTCAGGATGGTAAAGGACATTCAATATTATACCCAGGGAGTTATTGCCGGGGACCGTCTCGTGCTGGCCCGTACTATTACCCTGCTGGAAAGTACGCTGCTGGAACATCGGGAACTCGCCCGTGCCGTCATAGATGAGCTGCTTCCCCGGACCGGCAAGGCGATCAGGCTTGGGATAACCGGAGTTCCCGGTGCGGGGAAAAGCACTTTTATTGAATGTTTCGGCATGATGTTGACGGAGATGGGGCTGCGGGTGGCGGTGCTGGCAATAGACCCCAGCAGCAGCAGAAGCGGTGGATCAATACTTGGGGATAAGACCCGGATGGAGAAACTGGCCGTCAGTGACAAGGCCTTTATCAGGCCTTCACCTTCAAGTGGAACTCTGGGCGGCGTTGCCGGAAAAACACGGGAGACGATGCTGGTCTGTGAAGCTGCCGGTTTTGATGTCATTATTGTTGAAACAGTTGGTGTGGGGCAATCGGAAACTGCTGTCGCCTCCATGGTGGATTTTTTCCTTGTTCTTTTGATCGCAGGTGGAGGCGATGAATTGCAGGGCATCAAAAAAGGTGTCCTGGAAGTTGCTGATGCAATTGTCATAAACAAGGCTGATGGTGACAACATCAACAGAGCTGAACTTGCCAGAAAAGAATATGAAGCAGCATTGCATCTCTTGATGCCTCAAAGCAGGAACTGGACAGTGCCCGTGCTGACCTGCAGTGCATTGCGGAATAAAGGAATTGTTGAAATCTACGAAACCATCACCAGGCATCGGTCCATACTTATGCAATCCGGTGAGTTGGCAGACAAGAGAAAACAACAGGCGGTGCAGTGGTTCAAATTTATTGTCGATGAAGGTTTGCGCGACTGGTTCTATAAAAGAGCCTCGGTCAGGCAGGCTGTACAGTCTCTTCTTGAAGAGATTGAGAAAGAACGATCGACGCCTACCTCGGCGGCAATGCAGATCCTCTCCATTTTGAGTGCTGAAGAGGAGGGTCGCAAAGCGAAAAAACCTTGACTACAACCGGTTCATGTTGGCAGGTGTTAGTCCTTGTACCATCCCGCATATTTCAAATAGCTCTGTGCTATCCTTTCAATCTCTCCTGCAATCAGTTCTTCGCGTATATCTTTAACCTTCCGTGCCGGTACACCGGCGAAAATGGACCCTGATTCCAGAATAGTGCGCGAGGTGACAACTGCACCGGCGGCAATAATAGTGTTGGAGTGAACAACGCAGTCATCCATGACGATTGCTCCCATGCCGATGAGAACGTTGTCGTGGACTGTACACCCGTGAACTACGGCGTTATGGGCAATGGAGACATCGTTTCCTATATTGGTCGGGGACTTCTGATAGGTGCCGTGGATTACTGCTCCATCCTGGACATTGACCCGGTTGCCCATCTTAATGTAGTGAACGTCGCCGCGAATGACGGCGTTAAACCAGATACTGCAGAAATCGCCCATTTCCACATCGCCGACAACCACCGCATTATCTGCGAAAAAACAGTCTTTACCGAACCGGGGAAGTTTGCCGTTGACTTCTTTTATTATCATGTCTTCTGCTCTATCTGAGATCTTTTTTCATCTAATTGCTGCGGCTTATTCTGGTGTCTATTTGTTACCTTTATACTATCACCATCGGCGAGTAAGGGAAAGGGGAAGGAGTACCATAAAAGAGGTTCGAAGAAAAAGAGTCTTCGAGCCTCTTTTGGCTGTGCCCAGTCAGATATTACTCTATAACGCTCAGTGCGGCACCTTTAGCAACAGTATCACCGGATTTAAAACTGTTCTCCCTGATGACGCCGTCGCAGGGCGAGGGCAGGGCATTTTCCATCTTCATGGCCTCGAGGATAACGATAGTTTCTCCTTTGGCTACTGTATCACCAACATTCTTCAGATAGTTGACGATCATCCCGGGCATGGGAGCGATGAGCAATGTCCCGTTGACGTTCGCAGAAGGCTTGGCAGCCGGTTTGTTTTCAACAGGCGGAGCACTTGCCTGAGCAGGTGCCGGTGAAGGCGATGCGGGTGTTGCCGGAGAGAAGGTCTGGCTTTGCCGCGATACTACAGCCGGTCCACCGACAGGGTCAACCTCGACATTAAAATATTCGTTGTCCACAAACACATTAAAGCTGCGCACAGCTTCACTTTTCGGAGGTGCATCGCTTTTTTTCTCGACAAGCTTGCCTTCCTTGGCCTTCTTCAGAATGGCATCACGTTTGGCAACGTCTGCCATGGTAATGGGTTTGACAATGTCCGGAACTTCTGCCTTGCCATATTTC
>JAZBNU010000321.1:0-4791 GCA_036350815.1 Desulfopila sp. | reverse complement strand
TGCCGGAAAAACGTTTAAGTCAGCCTTCCCATTTGTACCCAACAGGGAGAAATGAAAATCTCGAGCCAACAAACAGCGCGCCAAAAAGTCCTGGATATAAGACAATATCATTACCTTCTGCTGAAAGAAAATGGCTCCAGTCGGGAATCCAATTTTCCTCATCAAGCGCTTCGAAGTCAAAACTGTCCCTACCCTCTCCCAGGCATACCAGTCGACAGCTGTCGATTTCGAAGTCTCTCTGTAATGTTTGCCGTCCAAAGCCGATTGCATGAGAAGCTACTCCAGAGTCAACCTCGGCTGGCCCGCTCAGGGGAATTGATTGTAAAAAGAGCGGAACGCCGTCGCGAACACCAATCAGAAGCGCAGATAATCGAGTTATTAATAGAACAATAAAAGGGTCTGGGCCAAGCTGCTGTAGAAGGCAGGCCGTGGCCGCGACAGTTGAGACACAGTTTTCCAGCTGGACCCTGCCGCTGACGGAGACCGTCTGAATTCCCTCTGTGGTTAAATACTCAGGTTGTGCAATTATGCTGAGCAATCGCTTCTGCCGTCGTTCATTTATTACAGAATAGGCAGTTGAGATATTTTCTTCTACATTGAAAAGAGCGAGTTGATTTATTTTATTTTCGATCTGCAACTGAAGAACGTCATCTTTCACATCAGGAAACTCTTCAATAAGAACCGATGCCTTGCTTGAGTCTATTGTCAGGCTGATAGTACCGGCAAGATTCCCAGCATCATGAAGAGACTGAACACCTGAACAGTGAAATATTTTGCCCTTGCGCTTCACAGCTGAAGCGATCAGGCTTTCATCCTCACTTCGTTTAATAATCCAGTGTGATTTAGCCATGATCAACTCGCAAAATAAAAGCACTTAATACCAGAGCAAAAACAAGTATAGCCACGAATACATATCCCAAGGACGGCAGCAGGCCAAATAATTTTAAGTTGGTATCACCCGGTAATGTTTTTGCGGCTGCATAAATGTGTCTTCGGGTGAGCTTTCCTTTATAATCAGTGCAGGCAATAAGCAACGTTCTATCCATTAATCGGTTCACAAGTCTCGGTATTCCACCTGTCAAACGAAACAATGCCTTTTTGGCAAAAAATGATAGACCAAGATCACCACGCCCAGCTTTAGCAAGTCTGTAATTAACATACTCAAGAGTCTCTGTCGCGGAGAATGGTCGTAGAGTTTCATGGACTGCAATCCGTTGACTTAGCTGAGCAAGCCTCGGATCTTTTAATAAATCCTCCAGTTCAGGTTGTCCTGTCAAGAGTATCTGCAGTAATTTACGTTGATTAGTTTCAATGTTAGACAACATACGCAGATATTCCAATGTCTTCAGGGGAATATTTTGGGCTTCATCGACAATCACGAGGATATCTTTGTTGAGTGAAGCAATTTTAAGAAGAACTTTTTGAAAGGTGGCCAGCAGGTTTTCTTCTCCAATTGATGCATCTACTTTCAGGCCCAGCTCAAGTAGAATTTGATGTAATAAACCGGATGGACTGAGTACCGGGTTTGTGAGAACGGTTGTTATTTTCCCTTTTCCTGTTTCCTGCAACAGAACTCTCAGCAATAAAGTTTTCCCGGTTCCTGCTGGACCCGAAAGAATCATAAAACCTTCATCGTTTTGAATGGCATATTTCAATACTTTCCTTGCCGCGATATGAGGTTTGGATGGAAAAAAGAATTCAGGATCAGGAGAGAGCCTGAATGGGGCGCTTGTCAGGCCATAACAATTCAAATACAGTGATTCGTTGTTTGAAGGAGGCATAAAATTATTCACTGGATTGCAGAAACAAGATTATAAACGGGACCCAACAGTCCCAGAGCAATTACCATAAATATTACACCGGCAACCGCGATAATAACAGGTTCCAGTGTTTTTGACATCGTTTCTACAAGTTTATTTACTCGCGTTATGTAATAATCTGCTAGAATTTTAAATTGCTCAGGAAGCTTGCCGGTCTGTTCACCGACACTGACCATACGCAAGACAAAGGGTTCAAAAAATTTGAGCCTCGATATTGCATCAGACATGGAGTCACCAGCCACAATATCTTCTTCAATATGTGATACACTTTTCCTCAGGATCCGATTGCTGGCAGATTCTCTCATTAATTCAAGACTTCTGACAATATGAATTCCACCTGAAGTTAAGAGTGAAGTATACTCAAAAAAGAAGGCTAGTTGAGAAGAACGTAGAATTGTCCCGACAATAGGTATATAGCTCAAGGTTAGATCCCATGCATAATGAAGCTTTTCATTTTTGCGCGATACCAGGTAAAACAACAGTACTAAAAGGATTACTATTGGGATGATCGGCCATAATATATTGAAATAGTGTACTGAGGAAATGAGTATGCGGGTTGCCAGCGGAAGCTCTTTGAGCCCCATGGTTTTAAAGAGCTCCAGCAGCTGAGGCAAGACAAAAACCATCCAGAAAATAAATGCTCCGAACATTGCCACCAGCACAAAGGACGGGTAGATAAGAGCCCGGCGCGTAGAGGATATTATCTCCTGAACTTTTTCCAGATGACGAGCGGCATCTTCGAGTGTTTTGTCCAGCTGGCCGGTCTCTTCGCCAATTGAGACAAGAGGCAGAATAACGCTTGGTATATGTTTGCTTTCTATGGCAAGGGACTCTGAAAGAAGAATACCGTCTTCCAGCCTGCGCTGCACCCTGCCGAACACCTGTTTCAATACAGGCTGTCCCGTACCACTTGTCAAATCCTGTAAACTTTCTCGCAGGGGGACACCGCCTTTTAACAATAGAGCCAGGTTACGGAAAAACTCGGCAAGCTTCACCCTGGTCATCTTGCTCTTTATAAATGTTCCCTGGGAGAAAAATGCCTTGCGGTATTTTATCAGACTCAGTCCTCTCCGCTCAAGAGTCTGAAACATTTCAGGAACAGAAGCAAACTCTCCTTCAGCTTTTTCTAACTGGCCATTGACATTCATGGCTGTATAAAAAAAACGAGGCATTAGCCGAGGACCCTCCGTAATTCCTCAATGCTTGTATTTCCTGCCATAACTTTTTGACGTCCCGAATTTACCAGTTCGGAAAAGCCCTCTTTCCTTGCCTGATCCAAAATAACACCTAGAGGAGCATCATCAGCAACCAGGCGTAAAATGTTTTCTGAGCAAAGAAGCAGCTCAGAGACACACTCCCGCCCTCGATATCCCGTATCTCGACACTGATTACATCCCACAGCCTTAAAATAAATCCCGTCTGGGGGCAGGTTATATTCTTTTAGCTGCTCAGCGCTGTATTGTCCTTCGGCTCTGCAATTAACACAAAGTTTCCGCACGAGTCGCTGGGCCAAAACGCCCACAAGTGAGGTAGATATCAGATAGGATGAAACACCCAGATCTTTTAGTCTGGCAAGAGCGCCAAGAGCCGTGTTCGTGTGTAATGTTGAAAGGACCAGGTGACCAGTGAGGGCGGCACGCACACCTAGAATGGCTGTTTCCTCATCTCTGATCTCACCTACCAGCATAACATCCGGATCCTGCCTGAGAAAGGATCTGATGGCTGAGGCAAAGGTATAACCGGCTTTCTCATTCACCTGAGTCTGTCTGATCATCAACAGCTGATATTCAATAGGGTCTTCAATAGTGAGAATATTTTTACCGATAGCATCCTGCTGGCGAAGTGCAGCATAGAGCGTGGTGGACTTACCGCTTCCTGTTGGGCCGGTGACCAATACCATCCCATAGGGCGCACTGAACAATCGTTCCAGAGAGTTGACAGTTTCTGGCTCAAAACCCAGGTCGTTGATATTAAAAACTGAGCTGCCCTTTGAGGCCAGAAGGCGCATAACCATATTTTCGCCAAAATTTGTTCGTATGGTAGATATACGAATATCAAAGACCTCACCCAGGAATTCAAACGACATGCGACCATCCTGAGGTTTCCGCTGCTCAGAGATATCCATTCCGGCACGAACTTTAATATTGGTAATTAACCTGTTATGTAAACCGCTGGGGAAAACATGTGCAGGTCGCAGCACACCATCTTCGCGAAGCATGATGCGGCTGGATATATCGCTGGGCGAAATATGCATATCCGTCACCCGATAACTGACAGCAACCCCAAGCAGATTGTCAACCAGCTTATCAACATCTACATCTCCACCTGGGTTGCGACGCAGTCGACCCACAAGGGTGTTGATTTCCTGCTCTACCGGGTTTTCAAGGAGGTAGTAGAATCGTTCAATGAGTTTCTGGAGCTCGATCTCACCGCCGACATAGACGACAATTTTCTGTCCAGTTGTGCGGTAGGCCTGTTCAGAAGCGACAGTCGAAAAAGGATTGGCAACAGCGATATGAAGGGCACCTTCATCTTCAAAAAGAACTAGAAACTGAAACTGTTTGGCAATGCGATAGGGAACTTTTGCGAGCAATTTCTGATCCGGTGTAACTGTTCGAAGGTCTGTGAAGGGGAAATCACTCTGTTTGGCAAGTACACGAGCAAGGTCACTGTCGGTAAGGATTCCAAGTCGCATCAGACAGGCCCCCATCAACTCGCCGGTAGCCTTCTGCTCATGGAGAGAAAAGACAATCTGCTCCTCTGTAACGAGTCCTTGTTCTTTGAGGAGTTTTCCAAGTGATGGTGCTTTCTGCATCGCCATAATCTTTTTCGCCTCCAGGTGTTAAGGCATCGCTTCGTAAGACGGTTCTATCTTTTTTGTGAATTCCTCTCCATCCACCCTCAACATAAAGCAACCTAGCCTTTTTAACCGGTCTTTTCAAGCGATTTTAGGCCTTTCGGGAGGTTGCTG
>JAZBNU010000320.1:0-4460 GCA_036350815.1 Desulfopila sp. | reverse complement strand
CTGCCTCTCCCTGTCTCCGAGAGCTTCGGTGGGCGTTCCGAAGAATATTTTCCGCTGTCGAAAGAGGTAAATGTTCTGGATGATGGTAAGAGCAGCCTGACGAAAAAAATTGTTTTCGAAAATAAGTCGGGTAAAGGTGTGGCGACGGAGAAGCATTTCGCCGGCAAGCTCTTTCTCGTCACTCTCCAGCAGGCGCTGGGGTATAGGGGGAGGAGAGGATCCATGACTTTCGACGAGAAGAACTTTATCCTCAAGGTCTTGACTCAGGCCTATTTTTTTTATCCTCTCGACAAAAGATATCTGTGAAGGTGCTGTACGGAGAATATCAACAATATTGTGCTGATATTGCAGATTATTCGAGGAGGGATCATCGGAAGTGCTGTTGTTAATATCAGAAAAAACAATATGTTCTCGTCGTGCGTTAATGTCCACTGTGTTATCTTCCGATAGTATGTAGGGTATGTAGGAAAAAATGGTACTGAAAGAAAATAGTACCACAAGTATATCACAATTCACAAAAAAGAAGTAATTCGTGTTTTTATCGGCTGATTCTTTGTAAAGATACAGCCGAAAATGAGAAAGATCACTTCTGCAGGGATACGTATCGTATCTACTTCACAGAAAGTTGACCTGGAGGCACTGGCTTTAAATCTTGATTTGTTCGTCATTAAGTGTAATTATCCGAAGAAATCGCATGATATTGCCGGAGGTTTAGCGCTCCATTTGATAGTTTTCTTCTTTTCCGCCTGAAATGAAATATATCAAAAACATCACACATAATAGAGAATTTAAGAAATTCTTTTCCTTTCATTCAAACAGTGTGCTTTACCGGCTGACCATGGCCTTTGCCCTGTTTTTCATGGGTCCACTTCTGGGGTTGTTGTTCATAAGTGTCAAGACGGACCTTTTTGGAAGCAATGAACTGCTCTACAGCCTTGGCGGCCTCCTTATCTCTACTCTTTTCGGCTATATCATCATGCGCCAGATTTCCAGCGGAATTTCCAGGGTGGAAAATCGTATGGCAGAAAAACTCAATACGCTTGGCAATACCGGCAAGTTCAGTGAAGATGAGCTTGAGAACATCTCTACCTTTGCTGATATAATGAGTGACAGCATAAAAAAAACCGGTGAGTCCCTAAGCAAAAGAATAAATGAGATACATGCCTTACGGGAATTAAGCGATTTCTCAGCTTTTCAAATGACAGCCCAGTCACTGGCTCGCACGGCTCTCAAGCGTTCCCTGGAGGTAACAGAGGGTGTGGGGGGAGTCATACTCTTCATTTCGGGCAACCGGGCTGTCTGTAATCTGAAGATGGGCGAAGGTCTGAAATTTCAGAAAAAGCAGGAATTTCTATTTGAATCATTCCCCTGGCATAAAACTATTCAACAAAACAGCCCGCTGTTTCTTCAGAAAAAAAGAGAGTCAAGGTGGCTTGAATGTTTTGCAGAGGAGTGCACTTTTGCAGCGGTTGTTCCATTTGGTCGCTTTGGGACCACAACAGCGGTCGCAATTGTAGCAGCCCAGGAGAAACGGAAATGGGATGAGACCACATTGGAATTCTTGAGCACGTATTTTTTAAGTATCGGCAACGCACTAAAAATTAAAGAAATTAATAACAAGAAACAGGAAGCTGACCGTGAGTTAAATGTAGTTTTATCCATTATTAAGATTTTGAATTCCAATCCCGAGAAAAACGATTTACTGGCAAGTATTGCCCAGAAGGTCGAAGAGGTTATTCCGCACCACTGGATCGGGCTTGCTTTGCAAAGTGAAAGCGGCAAGCATTTGTATTTGTCGCACTCTTTCAGCAAGTTTGCCCCTCATATTAAAACAGGCCAGCGTATTGCCACAAAACGGTCACTCTTTCATTTGGCGATGCAGAGCAAGGAGGCTATATCTATTGATAATCTTGTCTCGCGAGCTGATTTTTGTGAGAAAAAGCTCTTCCAGCGACTTGGTTTAAAATCCTGTGTTATATCGAACTTGAACAGCAGCGGCAGGGCTATTGGAGCGATTTGTCTCGGTAGTGAAAAAGAGGCGAGATTTGGTCATAAGGAAAAACGTATCTTTGTGATGATTGCAATGGCAGTGGCCATCGCTATTGAACAATCTAAAATTTTTGCCAGGGAACGGGCGAAAAGAGTTGAGCTGGAAATACTCAACAAAATAGGCGGAGCTCTCACTTCTCATACTATCAGAGCGAACAAGGTGCTTACGTATATCCTTGAAAGAGTAGCTGACTTAGTCGATGTTGAGGCTGGCAGTATTATGCTGCTGGAGTTTGACGCCCTGGTGGTTGAGGCGGCAACTGGTGAATTTAGTAAAGAGTTGAAGAAACAGAAATTTCGCCTTGATCATGGTGTCGTCGGTTATGTCGTCGCCACAGGCGAGCCTGTAATTGTTGATGATACCAGAGAGAACCCCCATTTTTTATCTGGAGTAGATGAAAAAACAGGGTTCCAGACACGCAGTCTATTGTGTGTTCCTTTGATATCCGGAGGGCGGGTCATCGGAGTCATTGAACTGTTGAACAGGAAAGGTAAACCATTTTCTCAGGATGACCTCCAGGCGGTTAAAGCGGTTGCCGCCTCGACGGCTATTGCGCTTGAAAACACTCGACTCTACAGTGAGACAAATCATATTGCCAAAAAAGAGAAATTTATTCGCACTATATTTCAAAAATACGTTCCTGAAGAAATTGTAACGAAAATCCTTGAGCGGGGTGATGCTGATCAGATGGCTGTCAGTGAGAAAAGAATTGTTACTGTTTTTAATGTCGATCTACGCGGCTATACACAAATGTCCAAACAGGCCTCTACGGAAGATGTTATACATATTCTGAATCATTTTTTCAGAAGAATGGGGAATATTATCATCAAACACAGAGGGTTGCTTGACAAATATCTTGGCGATGGAATTCTTGCCATATTCGGGGCGCCTGCGGCTACCGCCAACCCCGCTCTAGACGCAGTACTGGCCGCCCAGGAAATGGTTAAAGTTATAGATAAGCTGAGTATTCTCTCTATAGACAGATGTGGTATTCCCCTGCGGATCGGAGTAAGCATCAATACGGGTGAAGCTATCGTTGGAAATATCGGATTTGCCAAAAAAATGGAATATACAGTTATCGGAGATGTCGTGAACGAAACTTTTCGCCTGCAGGATTTGACACGCTTCAAAGCAAACTCTATTCTCATCGGGGAGACAACCTATAATCAGGTAAAGTCTGTTGTACGTACCCGTCCTTACGGCCTGAAGAAATTGGATACTTCACTTGTGAATGTTTATGAAGTCGAAAGTGACAGTATAGGAGAGAATTCAGCCGCACCACTAACCCATCCCCTGGAAGCGGTGGGACTGGTGAGTACCAAAATTCATTAAGAACACGTCTGGTTTGAGGGGAAAAAATGCCTGCATTGAGAGGATCTAAGTGGTTCTCAGGATAAGAGATTAGCTTCAGGGGATCAACAAGATATCCTTTGAACTACTAAAATCCAATCAATGCAAACATCCCTGGACCTGGCCGGGAAAAACTGTCGGTTTGCAGCCAGGTGGTACTTGTTCGGGCTTCTCTGATTTTGGGTCTAAGAAAATTGACACAATGTTTATGAGAAATTCGGGCTAATCAACGGCCAGAAAACAGTGCTTTTCCTCAAGTGGCTCCATATTTCCGTTGATTTCAATATATTTTTTATTGTTTTGGTCTCTGTAGGCCATTGCCAATGATCTGCCGGCCGGCCCTCCTGGTATGGAATTGTTGACCACAAACCCACGCCCTATTGGTTTAAAATCATACGTTTTTTCGGCTTCCATCCCCCCTCCGGCATTTTTCAATAAGAATATGTAGGAGTTTTGCTGCAAATTACCTCGATATTTTACAATGTGTGTTCTCAGCAGTATCTGTGCCAGAAAAAGGATAAGTATGTCCTGTAGATAAAAAAAGATTATATGTTTAATTTCAATAATATAAAAGGTCGTTTGTTCGTGTTGAGATAATGGGGGGCCCTATTACCGGATCGAGAGAGCTGCTGAGATCGGGAAATAGAGTAAACTAAGTTTGCAGTCACGGCACCGCACTGGGCCTTGTTTGAAAATGCTCAAGGTGTTTGCAGGCTGGTGCTGGAGGAGGTTGTCTTGAGGGTTGAGGTTTATGATGCACAAATGCCCTATAAGAAAAGAAAAAATTCTGTTTTGGTCTTTGACTTTTGCTTGATTTTTTATTAGGCTAGCAAGGCTTCCAGAAGATGTAGTATTCTGGGAAACTCCAAGTCGGGTTGTATATATCGTCCTTCTGTGTTAACTACGTTTCCACTTGAGTGCTTTTATGTCATTATATTCTCTTTCATCACGAAAAAATCTTGCTGTTTTGAGGCAACAATATCTTCAGGTGGCGTCATCCTGGGCTATGGAGGACTACAGGGCTTTTGTGACTTTCCACACCAGGCTGCTGCCGAAATTG
>JAZBNU010000319.1:0-6719 GCA_036350815.1 Desulfopila sp. | reverse complement strand
TTTTAACATCCTGATCGTCTTCTAAAGGAGTTGCAGGTAGCTGTGACTCCTTATTTTTTTATTATCCCGCATATTATTAAGGGGAGCTGGAACTCTGGTCCAGCCGGCAGATACTGGTAGAGGGCAAAAGCCATGAATAGAGATTTATCGAAAGTACGAAATATTGGAATCAGCGCGCATATCGATTCGGGAAAGACTACCCTGACGGAGCGTATACTCTTTTATACTGATAGAATACATGCCATTCATGAAGTACGGGGTAAAGACGGTGTCGGTGCGAAGATGGATTCCATGGAACTGGAAAAAGAGCGCGGTATCACAATACAGTCAGCTGCAACGCACTGTACCTGGAAAGATATCAATATTAATATCATTGATACTCCAGGCCATGTTGATTTTACAGTGGAGGTGGAAAGGGCCCTCCGAGTTCTGGATGGTGCCATTCTTGTTCTCTGTTCAGTCGGCGGGGTTCAGTCTCAGTCTATTACTGTAAACCGTCAGATGACCCGTTATAATGTTCCTCGTATTGCATTTATCAACAAGTGCGACAGGACTGGCGCCAACCCGGAGAAAGTTACTCGTCAGCTGCGGGATAAGCTGCAGTTGAATGCTCATATGCTGCAGATGCCTATAGGACTGGAGAATGAGCTGAAAGGACTCGTCGATTTAGTCACCATGAAGGCGGTGTATTTCGAAGGTGCTAACGGTGAAGTCATTCGTCTGGATGAGATTCCTGCGGATTTGCTTGATGAAGCCACTGAGCGGCGCAGCCAGCTCCTGGAAGAAGTTTCCATGTTTTCCGACGAGCTTATGGAAGCTTTGCTGGAAGAAGGAGATATCGACACCGACCTGATATATGAAGCCGTCAGAAAAGGGACTTTGACAATGGAGTTCACCCCTGTATTTATGGGATCCGCCTATAAGAATAAAGGCGTACAGACTTTGCTTGATGCGGTTGAGCTGTATCTGCCCTGTCCCACTGATGTTGTCAATTATGCGCTTGATCTCAAAAACGAAGAAGCTGAATTCAAAGTAACCAACAACCCCAAAGATCCTCTTGTCATGTTGGCATTTAAACTGGAGGATGGCCGCTATGGACAGCTGACCTATGTTCGCACCTACCAGGGTGCTTTACATAAAGGGGATACAATCTATAACAGCCGTACAGGCAAGAAAGTGAAAGTCGGCCGACTGGTTCGCATGCACTCCGATGAGATGGAGGAAATAGAATCCTGTGGCTCCGGAGATATTGTCGCACTTTTCGGAGTTGACTGTGCTTCAGGTGATACATTCACCTCCGATGAAATATCCTGTTCCATGACCTCCATGCATATCCCTGAACCTGTTATTTCCCTGGCTATCGTACCTGCTGACAATAAGGCGCAGGTAAATATGTCCAAGGCGCTTAATCGTTTTACCAAGGAAGACCCCACTTTTCGGACATATGTTGACCATGAGACAGGGGAAACCATTGTTTCCGGTATGGGGGAGCTTCATCTTGATGTGTACATCGAGCGGATGAAACGTGAATACAAGGCTGAGGTTACCGTTGGCGCACCACAGGTGGCGTACCGTGAAACAGTAACCCAGCGAGCTGATTTTAACTATACACACAAAAAGCAGACAGGTGGCTCAGGGCAGTTTGGCCGTGTCGCCGGATATCTCGAACCTGTTGAAGAGAGCGAATATGAATTTGTCGACAGTATTGTCGGCGGAGTAATTCCACGGGAATTCATCAGCTCCTGTGATAAAGGTTTTCGTAAAAGTCTTGAGAAAGGATCTTTGTGTGGCGCACCTATTACCGGTGTTCGTTGTGTTATCAACGACGGTGCGGCTCATGCCGTCGACTCTTCTGATGTTGCTTTCCAGTTAGCGGCCGTGGGCGCCTTCCGGGAAGGATATCTTAAGGCAAAGCCTGTCATAATGGAACCGATCATGAAGGTCGCTGTTGAAGGTCCAGCAGAGTTCCAGGGTGCTGTTATGGGATCGCTTAATCAGCGTCGGGGTATGATTATAGGTACTATGGAAGAAGGTAACTATACGGTCATAGAGGCCGAAGTTCCTCTTTCGGAAATGTTTGGTTACAGTACGGCGTTACGGTCCCTGACCCAGGGAAAAGCCGAATTTACCATGGAATTTGCGACCTTCAAGCAGGTTCCAAAGGGAGTCGGTGAAGAGTTGGTGAAGAAATATCAGGACGAGAGAAACAAGTAGTTTTTTTTGTTCCAGTCCTCCTGGTGCTGTCGCCTCTGAGCTACTTCCCAATAATCTGTGGGGTAATTCTTAAGAAAAAGTGTACAGTGTCAGAAAGAGGAAAGGATTTAAACCATCTTTCTTTACCGCTAGAGACCGGGTGCGGAGTTTGACGGTAGAAAGAATAAGCCATATAAGGATAAGAAAAGAGGTTGTGCCATGACAAAAGAGGATTTAATACTCAATAATCCACTCCGGGCTTTGGGGCTGGGTGGCAAAGCAGATGAAAAAAATCAGGGTATGGGACTTGTTATGGCCAGAGCAGGGCTCGGCAAAACAGCGATCCTTGTACAGATTGCCCTTGATTTTATGATGCGCGGGGAAAAAGTTCTGCACGTCTCCATCGGTGAAACGGTAGAGAAGGCGCGCAGTTGGTATGATGATATCTTTTCTCTCACAACCGCAGAAATGAATGACCAGGAGCGGGTGGATATTGAGCCCGAAGTCATGCGCAACAGGATGATCATGACGTTTAAGGAAAGTGCCTTCAGTATTGCCACACTGCAGGAGCGCCTTGATGATCTGGTCAAGCAGGATGTCTACACTCCACGTTGTCTCATAGTTGACGGCTATGATTTTAAAGATGGTGGTAGAGGTGTTATGCAAGAGTTTGCAACACTTATGGAAAAGAAAGGGTTGGGGATGGTGTGGTTTTCGGCTGTAAGTCATCGCGGCGACAGCAGAGTCAGCCAAAGCGGTGTTCCCGCACCCTGTCATGAAATTGATGATATGTTCAGTACAGTACTCTATATCAATCCTTTAGAAGAGGGAATCAGGCTTGATATTATTAAATGTGCTGCCTGTGAAATTGATGCGAACGCGAAACTTGCCTTTGACCCTTCTACCATGTTGATTAAGAAAGCGTGATAAGGGCAGGAGCAGACGTTGAGTAAAAAGGCGCTGGGATGTCTCCCAGCGCCTTTTTTTATGTATTCTTTCTTTTCGGAGAAGTATTATAAAGGCATTGTTTTCTGATCGGGTTTTGCTATGAAATTTCGACCGTGTATTGATCTTCATAATGGTAAAGTAAAACAGATAGTTGGCTCTAGTCTGAGCGACGAGAAACCTGATGAGCTTCAGACCAACTTTGTCGCTGAAATGCCGTCCGGTTATTTTGCTGAAATGTATCGGCGCGACAACTTGTCAGGAGGGCATATTATAAAGCTTGGCCCTGGAAATGATGAGGCAGCGGTTGAGGCTCTGCGGGTATGGCCTGGAAATATCCAGATTGGTGGCGGTATTACCTTGGAAAATGCCGGGAAGTGGCTGGATCATGGTGCTTCTCATGTCATTGTTACTTCGAGTGTTTTTAAGAATGGTAAGGTAGATCATGACTATCTGGCGAAGCTGGTCCGCAAGATTGGTCGTAAACGCCTTGTTCTAGATCTGAGTTGCCGAAGGCGGGATGATACATATTTTGTCGTCACGGAGAGGTGGCAGAATTTTACCGAGGTTGCTATTTCCCCTGAGAATCTCGATTATTTTGCCGGAAGATGCGACGAGCTTCTGGTTCATGCAGCAGACGTTGAAGGTAAATGTGAAGGCATAGAGGAGGAGCTTGTAGAAAAATTAGGACGATGGGTTTCGGTTCCGACGACCTATGCCGGCGGAATACGGCATCTCGATGATTTTCAGAAAATCGATATCCTTGGTAGAGGGCATCTTGATGCCACTATCGGGAGCGCTCTTGATATATTTGGCGGCAGTGGTGTGGCCTATGCTGACGTGGTGTCGTATGTTAAAGAGACACAAAAAAGAAGAGATTCCCTCTGAGCTGGAGAAATGGCTTTTGATTTCCTTGATTTGGCACTCTTGTTTGGCTACAATAGGTACTGTCATAAATTACAGGCTGCGGCGTTTTGAAATTGTCTAACAGTATGGTGTAATAGTGGAAAGAGAACAACACCGTCAGAAAATCCAGAAATTTATCCAGCGAATGCCGAGTCTTTCCACAACGGTTGGAAAGGTCCTCGAGATATGCAGCAGAACAGATGCTTCTCCCAATGAACTCAACAGAGTTGTTTCTCTCGATCCTGTCTTGACTGGACAGGTGTTGAAGCTGATAAATTCATCCTATTATTCATTGGTAACAAAAGTTACCTCGTTGACCCGGGCTATAACCATGCTCGGCATGAATACCGTTAAAAATATGGCACTCAGTACGGCAGTTATTCGAACGGTGTCCAGTGCGAAGAAATCGAGAGTTCTTCCAACCTCAAAATTCTGGGCTCACTCCATTGGTGTCGGCGCATGCGCAAAGCTCCTCGCTATTGCTGGTGATGTTCCTGTCATGGACCGGGAAGAATATTTCGTCGGTGGACTTCTTCATGATCTCGGCAAGGTCCCTTTTGGGGATGAATATTCCGAGGTGCTGCGTGTTGCCATGCTGGAAAGAGCAGCGCTTGTGGATGTCGAACAGGAACTGCTCGGGATTGATCATCAGGAAGTCGGCATCATGATAGCTGAGAAATGGAAGCTGAATCCGGTGATCAAGGATTGTATTGGCAATCATCACCATATTTTCAATGCTGAAGAAACGCACCAGCGTCATATTGCTTTTGTGTCCCTTGCTAACATATACATCAACATATTTGACATCGGATTTGCGGGAGATCCTTTTCCCCGTGAAGAAGAGATTGCACCTCTTCTGCAGATTAGTGGATTGAGCTGGCAGGAGTATGCTGGAGTCAGGGAAGAGGTGGAGACGGAAATTAAAAAAGCGCAGATTTTTCTGCAAATATGAGAGTACATATGATGAAAGTTGTTTTTTGGGGAGTAAGAGGCTCAATCCCCTGTCCAGGCCCGCACACACAAAAATATGGAGGGAATGGTGCCTGCATAGAGTTACGGGTTGGCAAAAAAGGAAGAATCGTTATTATCGATGCCGGTTCCGGTATTCGAGAGCTTGGCACGTATATGATGAAAAATGATCTGCCCAATGGCCCGATCTCCGCCGATCTGTTTCTTTCTCATACGCACTGGGACCATATCATGGGATTTCCCTATTTTACCCCGATATACGTCCCTGGTACGAAGATGAATGTTTACGGCCCCGTTACGTTTGAGGAAGACCCTCTTGAGGAGGTGGTGGGCGGACAGATGAAATACCGCTATTTTCCAGTAAATTTTGGGGAACTTAGCTCAGCTATTGAATATATCCGCCTGAATGAAAATCCCAATGTAGATCTTGGCGATGGGCTCACGCTCAGGACGAAGTTTCTCAATCACCCCATAGCAACACTGGGGTATCGTTTTGAGTTCGGAGGAAAGGTGTTCTGCACCTGCTACGATACCGAACCTTACCGGAATCTATTTATCAGTGATCCAGACCACCCTGACTATGATGAGGCTATGGCTCTGGAAGGTCGTGAAGTAGCTGAGGAGCAGAATCAGGTGCTGGAAAAGTTTTTCCAAGGGGCGGACCTGTTGGTGTATGATGCACAATATACCGAAGAGGAATACCTCGCCAATAGGATAGGCTGGGGGCACACGCCTATTGAATATGCTGTTGCAGCCGCTACCCGTGCAGGAGTCAAGAAGCTGGCATTGTTTCATCATGACCCTGACAGGACGGATGCTCAGATTGACCAGATGGCGGAAAGATATTGTCAGCCGGGAACTGCAACCACCCCGGAAGTTTTTTTTGCCCGCGAACGACTAGGGGTTGAGTTGTAGGAGCGCAATATGTTTTTGTCTGCGGGGCAGCGCTTTTAAAAGATATCCCTTCCTTGAGTCATTGTACGTTTAATGGCTGCGATACAGTCGAGATCGGGGTGAAACGGAATCTCGGGCGCCTGAGGGAAAGGGAGAGAGAGAGTATCACCAAAAGGAGTCTGTTCCACGTTCCTGTTCCATGCCTCGACCATGAGTCTTTCCAGGTTAACAGTGTCCTCAATATTGTATGCCAGCAGTGTCTGCAGCGCTTTTGGGTCGCAATATTCCTGGTAGCGACGCCAGAGAAGAACGGCAAAGTAACCATCGACACCGTCAAGGGCTCCCCGGTTGATTCCAAGTTTTTTTTCGCATCCTTTTAATCCCCCTTTCAAACCGAGGCGTGCCAGAATAAAGCGCAAATCGATATGGGCTTGAGGCAGGCGCACCTTGAAGAAATTTTCGATAAATGGGATGTCGAAGCCTTTTCCGTTATAGCTGACCAGGACATCATAGCGCATAATGTCTTCGAGGAAATCTTCAAGATTGCTGCCATTTACATAGCTGTAGACGTTTGTACCGTCATAAAGAGCTATAGTTGTTATTTCCGCATCATCATGAAGGCCGGTAGTTTCAATATCAATATAGGCGGTGGTTTGCCGAAAGTGAGAAAAAAGACGCCACTGCTCCCCGCTTGCCAGCCTGTCAGCGAAAAAAATGGGATTGTTGTGCAGCAAGGCTTCAGATGAAACCTTAAGAGCAGGGGATATTTCGGCCCGGACACGTTTGGGCAGAGACAGAGTGGAGGAGTCCTT
>JAZBNU010000318.1:0-6120 GCA_036350815.1 Desulfopila sp. | reverse complement strand
GTTCGTGAAGTAAGGGTCCCTTTGCACACCTTGCGTGCAGATGTAGATTATGCCCTTGCAGAGGCCAATACCACCTATGGCATTATTGGCGTAAAGGTTTGGATTTTCAAAGGTGAAGTGCTCAGTGAGATAGAAGCCCCTGCTGCTTAAAAATAGGGTGTCGCTCTCAAGGCATTGTATCCAGTGAAATTACGGAGTAAGAGATGTTAAGTCCAAAAAAAGTTAAACATAGAAAGGTTTTCAAGGGCAGAATGAAGGGAGTTGCCCTGAAAGGAAGTTCCATCAGCTTTGGTTCTTATGCGCTCAAAGCTTTAGATTGTGGCAGAATGACAGCGCAACAGATTGAAGCCGGCCGTATTGCTATAAATCGAAAGATCAAACGTGGTGGAAAGGTCTGGATTCGTGTCTTCCCTGATAAGCCAATTACCAAGAAGCCCGCAGAAACTCGAATGGGTAAGGGTAAAGGAAGTCCGGAATACTGGGTTGCTCCTATAAAACCCGGCAGAATCCTTTATGAGCTTGACGGTGTTGATGAAGCGCTTGCAGTAAGAGCTTTGACGCTGGCTGGAAATAAACTTCCTTTTGCTACCAAGGTTATTTCGAAGAGGAACACATTATGAAACCGTCAGCTGTAAGAAACATGTCGTCCGAAGAGTTGAACAAAAAAGAGCAGGAGTTGCGGGAAGAGTTGGGTAACTTGTCTTTTCAGCACAAAATTAGACCGCTTGAAGACACCTCGCGTATGAAAAAGATTAGAAGAGATATCGCCAGAATTGTAACCATTAGTCAGGAAAAAGCACAAAATTAGAATCAGGAACATCTAATCTGGTTAGATGTCAATATCGAAAGACATATTTCAAATTTGATATATTATGAGTGATAATACAAAATCGAGAAAGACAAGAACCGGTTCCGTTGTCAGTAATCGAATGGAAAAAAGTGTTGTTGTTCGCGTAGAACGAAGGGTCCGTCATAAGCTATATGGCAAGTTCGTCAGAACCAGTGTCAAATACCTTGCTGACGATCCTGAAAATTCGTGCAACATAGGAGATACGGTTCTCATAGAGGAATGCAGGCCACTGAGCAAAAGAAAAAGGTGGCGTGTTAAGAAAATACTCGAACAGGCTATTTAAAGTAACTGCAGCCCGTTTTCAGAAAGATCTGTAACTGATGTATAATCAGGTGGAACTATGATACAAACAGAAACCATACTTAACGTTGCCGACAATTCAGGTGCCAAAAAGGTGCTTTGCATTAAAATTCTTGGCGGATCCAAGAAACGATATGCAACTATCGGTGACATCATTGTTGTTGCCGTAAAGGAAGCCATTCCTCACGCCAAAGTAAAGAAGGGCGAAGTAATGCGGGCTGTCGTTGTTCGTACCGCAAAAGAAATGAAACGGATGGATGACACCTGGGTGAGCTTCGACGAAAATGCCGCAGTTATACTTTCCAACAATGGAGAGCCTGTGGGAACGCGTATTTTTGGACCGGTTGCGCGAGAGTTGAGAAACCTGGGATTCATGAAAATAATTTCATTGGCTCCTGAAGTGCTTTAATTTTCCATACATTGGAAATGGGGCAAATCAAGGATGCTAGATTAAAGGTATTAAAATGGCAAAGGGTAAGACATACCTGAGAAAAAACGATCAGGTCGAAGTTATTGCTGGAAAAGATAAAGGCAGAGTAGGGAAAGTTCTGAAGGTTCTTCCGGCAACGAATCAGGCTGTGGTTGAGAAGATCAACATGATAAAACGCCATACCAAGCCTGCCGAAATGAACCAGCAAGGACAGATAGTCGAGAAGGAAGCACCTCTGGATGTTTCCAATGTGCTGCTCATTTGTCCGGAGTGTACCAAGACCGGCCGGATAGGAAAAAAATATCTCGAAGATGGCACTAAGGTTCGCTTTTGCAAGAGCTGCGGTGAAACTCTCGAGAGCAAGGCTTAATTATGAATCAGGCTTACGTCAGGAGTTACAAATGGGTGCGCTGAGAGAATATTACGAAACAGAGTGTGTACCGGCACTGAAAGAAGAGTTCGGCTACAAGAACAGTATGGAAATCCCTAAAATCACCAAGATTGTTCTTAATATGGGGTTAGGTGAGGCTGTCCAGAACCCCAAGATTATTGAAGGTGCCGTTACTGAGTTGTCACGGATTGCCGGTCAAAAGGCGGTTGTGACCAAGGCGAAAAAATCAATTGCCACGTATAAATTGCGGGAAGGCATGCCGATTGGCTGTCGGGTTACGCTTCGCGGCGAAAAGATGTATGATTTCTTTTCCAAGCTTGTCAATATTTCCCTTCCACGAGTTCGCGATTTTCGCGGATTGTCTCCAAAAGGATTTGATGGTAGAGGAAATTATTCGCTTGGTGTTAAAGAACAGATCATTTTTCCTGAGATTGACTACGATAAAATAGATAAAATTAAGGGCTTGAACATTACGATAGTAACAACAGCCCAAAGTGATGAAAGTGGTCGTTCTCTTTTGAAAATGATGGGAATGCCATTTCGTAAATAACTGTAGATTTCCGTTTTTTAAAATATTGAGTGTTACTGGAGGTTGGTTTGGCTAAGAAATCGATAATTGCAAAAGCGCAACGCAAACCAAAGTTTACTGTCAGAAAATATAACAGATGTCCCATTTGTGGTCGTCCGCGAGCTTTTATCAGGAAATTCGGTGTATGCAGAATCTGTTTCCGGCAGCTGGCGTCCAAGGGTGAAATTACCGGTGTGACTAAATCCAGCTGGTAGCAGTATCTGTTGTATTCATAATTTTGTCAAAAGTTTGGAAAAGATAAGGAGTGTTCGCTATGTCAATGAGCGATCCCCTGGCAGACATGCTGACCAGGATAAGAAACGCTGTGATGGTAAAATTTGAGAGCGTCGATGTACCTAAGTCCAACACGAAAGTTGAAATTGCCAAAGTGTTGAAAGAAGAAGGGTATATCATCGACTATCATGTGTCTGATAAAGGAGCGCAAGGTACTCTGACCATTGATCTGAAATATGGTCCCAATGGTGAGTCTGTTATCTCCGGAATCAAAAGAATCAGCAAACCGGGTTTGCGGCAGTATGCCAAGTCGGATGCGATTCCAGGTGTGTTGAACGGTCTTGGCGTCGCTATCGTTTCAACATCAAAAGGCATTGTAACGGATAAAACCGCAAGAGCCCAAAACACCGGTGGAGAGATACTTTGTGAGGTGTGGTAATACTCATAAATAATTGGAGGTAACAATGTCTCGTATAGGAAAACAGCTTATTCCTGTTCCCTCGAACGTCGACGTCAAAATTGAAGGACAGCACGTTACGGTCAAAGGAAGTAAAGGAGAGCTCAAGCTTGATGTATTAGATTCTGTTGAAGTGGTTATGGAAGACAATACCATAGCCGTGAGAAACAAAATTGAAAGTAAAAAAGCTAATGCTTTCAGAGGTCTCACTCGCAGTCTGGTCAACAATATGGTAGTTGGCGTTGATCAGGGTTTTCGCAAAAATCTCGTTATCGAAGGTGTAGGCTACAAAGCCAGTGTTGCCGGTAAGGAGTTAACGCTCAATGTAGGGTATTCAAATCCAGTTGTTTTCCCAATTCCGCAAGGAGTCGACGCTGCTGTTGAGGGGAATAAAATAGTATTGGATTCGATTGATAAAGATTTGTTGGGATTGACCGCAGCCAAAATCCGTCAGGTACGAAAACCAGAACCTTATAAAGGCAAGGGGATTCGTTATGAGGATGAGCAGATCGTCCGCAAGGTAGGTAAATCCGGAGCGTCGAAATAAGAAAAAGTTTGGCCGTTATGGTCAATGCTTAAAAAAATTATGGAAGTGTATTATGGCCAAGACAAATCCTAAGGTTATGGCGAGAGCCAAAAGGGTAAGCCGGATAAGGAAAAATATTGAAGGTACATCGGAGAGACCACGACTTCGTGTATTTAAGAGCAATAAACATATTTATGCTCAGATCATTGATGATTCTCTCGGCAAAACCCTCGTGTCCATGTCAACAGTCGATAAAGCTTTTGAGATGGTAGAAGAAAAAGGGAAAATCAACGCGGCGAAAAAGGTTGGCATCATGATTGCCGACAGAGCAAAAGCTGCCGGGATTGATAAAGTCGTATTTGATCGTGGTGGTTACATTTATCACGGCCGTGTGAAGTCTCTCTCTGAGGGAGCGCGCGAAGGTGGCTTAATTTTCTAAAGATTATGTGAAATATGGGGGTGTCCCTTGTCTGATTTTAAACGTTCTAAAAGTGAAAATGCTGAAGAACTGATCGAAAAAATTGTTTATATCAACCGTGTTGCAAAAGTTGTAAAAGGTGGACGTCGCTTCAGCTTCAGTGCAATCGTCGTTGTCGGCGATGGTAATGGAAAGGTCGGTTACGGACTTGGTAAAGCAAATCAGGTTCCTGAGGCTATTCGCAAGGGAGTTGAGCGTGCTAAAAAAGATATGCAGACGGTTTCCCTTACTGCCGTTTCCATACCGCATCTGGTTACTGGCCGTTATGGAGCCGGTAAGGTTCTTTTAAAGCCAGCCTCGGAGGGTACCGGAGTAATTGCAGGGGGCCCTGTTCGAGCAGTCCTTGAAGCAGCCGGGGTTACAAATATTCTCACTAAATGCCTTGGATCCCATAATCCTCACAACATGGTCAAAGCTACTTTACAGGGTCTGAGAAGTTTACGTTCGGCTGAAAAGATCGCTTCATTGCGTGGCAAAACCGTAGATGAACTTATGGCCTAGTGGGTTTTGATTTCAATGACCCAAAGTGTTGTAAAACGAAATAATATTACTCATTTTAAAAGGTAACAAAATGGCCGAGACAATCACATTTACTCTGGTCAAGAGTGGAATAGACAGTACCAAAAAAATACGCGCCACTCTGACAGGATTGGGGCTGACCAAAATGAATAAAACGATTACTCGAAAGGATACTCCTGAAATCAGAGGTATGCTTGCAAAGGTCGGGCATCTCGTACGAATTGAGGAGGTTTGATATGATAACATTAGGAAATTTATCTCCAAATAAAGGCGCCAATAAAGAAAAGAAACGCCTGGGAAGAGGACCTGGCACTGGCCATGGTAAAACTGGTGGTCGAGGGCACAAAGGTGCCAGATCACGCTCCGGTTATAAAAGCAAGCCAGGATTCGAAGGCGGACAGATGCCGCTGCAAAGACGACTGCCTAAACGCGGCTTCCATAACAAGTTTGCCACTGAATACTCTATCCTGTCCCTTGGACAGCTCGACAAACTTACTGAGCTGGATGAAATCACAAACGACTCATTGGTACAGGCAGGAGTTATTAAACAAGGAAAGCTTACGAAGATCCTGGCTAATGGCGAAATTTCAAGAGCTGTTACGGTTTGTGTCAATAAAATCAGTGCGCAGGCTAAGGAAAAAATAGAAAAAGCCGGTGGAACAGTAAAACTCATTAGTGCAGATGAGGAATAATCCTCACACTACGTCCGTGTACGCAGGGCGTGGTGTTTTTTCAGTAAAAGCACAAGGAACGGATTTATGAGTGGATTGAGAAGCGCAGCCAGTATACCGGAACTGCGCAAACGCATTGTTTTTACCCTGCTCATGCTGGCTGTATATCGGATGGGGGTGCAGGTTCCTACCCCAGGTATCAATGGAGAGGCCTTATCGTCATTTTTTGACCAGCATGCCAGTACATTGTTCGGCATGTTCAATATGTTTTCCGGCGGGGCGTTGGAGAATTTTTCAATATTTGCCCTTGGAATCATGCCATACATTAGTGCTTCAATTATTATACAACTTCTTACAGCAGTTGTTCCTCAACTGGAGACCCTGAAAAAAGAAGGTGAAGCAGGGCGACGAAAGATTACTCAATACACCAGGTATGGTACGATTGCTCTGTCTGTTATACAGGGGACGTTTATAGCAGTTGGGCTTGAAGGTATGGCAGGACCTGGAGGAGAGGCTATTGTACTCAACCCAGGGGTCGAATTTAAGCTGATGACTATGCTGACCCTGACTTCCGGTACAGCTTTTCTCATGTGGCTTGGCGAGCAGATGACGGAGAGAGGAATTGGTAACGGTATTTCTCTTATCATTTTCGCAGGAATTGTTGCCAGTGGCCCGGCCGCAATAATCAACACGTTC
>JAZBNU010000317.1:0-2753 GCA_036350815.1 Desulfopila sp. | reverse complement strand
GGAGACCATCGGATCAACAATTCCGAGCTGCATTTTAATACCGATCCAGGTCGACCCCCAGATAAGCACAGTTGCAATATAGAATAGTGCGTTTTTCATCTCTCTCTCCATTTCAAACAATACTATAGATATCTCTTTTTCAGATCGACAAGCCGGCTGCCTGTGCTTTAGCCAGGGAGCCAAGCTCCTCAACCGCCCATCTGTTTTCCTCCGACCAGTATGCACCGTTTAAGCGGAGGCAGTTGCTGAAACGTTGTGTTATCGAAAATATCGAACCGGGTGCTATGGTGATTTTTTTCTTCGCCGCAGCAGCATATAGCTTCATGGCATCATAGCTTTCCGGTAGTTCAAGCCAGAGGATAAATCCTCCATTCGGCCTGGTAACTCTGGTTCCCTGTGGAAAAGCGTGGGCTATGGCATCGGAAAGTTGCGCCAGTTTTGCCGCATATGCCTTACGGATGGTTCGCAGATGGTGGGCGTAACCGCCATTTTCAAGAAACTCGGCGATTGCCAGTTGTGTAGGGCTGGCGCAGGCAACATTGGTTACCAGTTTTCGCTGTAGTATGGCATCTTTGAATTTTCCAGGGGCTATCCAGCCTATTCTGTAGCCGGGTGCGAGTGTTTTGGAAAAGGAAGAGCAGAGAAGGACCTTTCCTGATCTGTCCCAGGCTTTGGCCACACTCGGCCTGTCATCGGCAAAGGAAAGATCTCCGTTGATATCATCTTCAATAAGAGGAACATCATATTCATGCAGCAGTGTCACCAGCGCTTTTTTGCGTTCATCGCTCAGGCAGCTTCCCAGAGGATTGTCAAAGTTTGAAATGACAAGGCAGCAGGCAATGTCATTCTCTTTGAGGGCGTGTTCCAACAGTTCAAGCTGCAAACCGTCGACGGGTGAATTTGGTATTTCAATAACACGCAGACCAAGGAGTTTAAACATCTCAACAAAGTTGAAATAGATCGGCGTTCCAATGGCTACTGTATCGCCAGGCCGACAGATCACCTGAAGAGCAAGATAGACAGCTTCAGCAGCACCGGAGGTAATAATTATGTCTTCAGGGGTGAGGGTGCAGCCGGCTTTTATCATCCATTTTCCGATGTGGCTGCGCAGTTTCCT
Organism: Desulfopila sp.; assembly: GCA_036350815.1. Taxonomy (GTDB): domain Bacteria; phylum Desulfobacterota; class Desulfobulbia; order Desulfobulbales; family Desulfocapsaceae; genus Desulfopila_A. The sequence goes on along the minus strand of JAZBNU010000317.1, from coordinate 1,636 downwards.
GCTGCCGGGCGGTATGGAATAAGAGGCGCTTTCTATCTTGTGTGTTCGAGCCTTGGCGGCCAGTATGCGGCCAAGTTTTTCAGCAGGCATAAGATGAGGGTCCGGAATGGCGGCTCCGAACTGTACTTTGGCCGGGTCAAGGGTATCCCTCATAATCCGCACAACCAGTTCACTTGAACTGATATCCACCGGGCTGAAGCTGTCCCGGTCAATTATCGGTTCACGAGGCAGCTCGGGTGCCTTCGGACAGACATAATAACCTGACTGGGGCCGGGCCTCGATGATGCATCTGTCCTCAAGGTGACCATAGGCAATTTTTACGGTGTTGATACTGACCTGGGCCTGTCTGCTCAGCTCCCGGATTGACGGCACCTTGTCACCTGCCTTGAAAGTACCCTTTTCCACCAGCCCGGCGATCCGGTCCGCTATTTTTTTGTATAAGTGTGTTTCTGACATAGTCGGTTCTGCCTCCTTTTGGTTGTGCAGATTGTAGCCGGTGTGTAGAAAATTAACAGATACAGTAACACATTCTATTTATGGGTACAGTGTCAATTGATTTGAAAAGGTGTGGACACAGATCTCTTTTGCCGTCGGATAAACAGGGACACTCTAAATATTTATAGCAGATATTGTAAAAAAGGTTTCCTCTGACCCTGCAAAGGATCTACTGAAGCTCTTTAAGCAATTGGTCTTCAATGTTCTGATTGGTGATACCGATGATCACCTTAAGAATTTCTCCATGCTCAGCGATGGCGCTTCATGGCGGTTAAGCCCTGCCTGTGATCTCGTGGCCAATATTGGCCGGAACAAAGAGCTTGTCTTGAGTGTCGACAATAGCTGTCTGGTGCCGGGAAAGGATGCTCTTGTACAGGAGGCAAAATACTTTGGCATCAAACAACGACAAAAGGTAAATGCTCTAATCGATTCGGTTGTATCTGGTGTACAGGGATGGGAACAGGTCTTTCAAAAATTCGGTGTTCCCTGTGACGACAAAGAGGTTATTGGCCGAGATATTCAACAACGGCTTTCTCTGGTGTCTGGTTGACGCTAAAAGGATAGGTCGTTTGATGTTGACGGCAGCTGGAAATCGATTTAAAAAAGTTAGGACTTTCTCGAAAAGCGAATTTCTATCAAATGGTTGTGTAGTGGGCCGTGCACCGCATTGAGTAGCAGACCGAATCGACTTATGAAAGCAGAATTTAATTTTTCTCTGACCCCATTAGTGCAGGGAGTTTCTTAGCAATAGTGCAATGAAGAAGGACAGGTTTTATCAGGACAGCAGGCTGCCTTTTGTTGAGTGCAGGTATACCCATGACAGCAGCGAGGTCTTCAAGCCTCATTTGCACAGGTCTTTTTCCGTAGGCGGCGTAGAGCAAGGTGAAATAGATTTTCTCATCGGTGAGTCGGCAATTTGTCTGGAAAAGGGCACGCTTGCCCTGATCAATCCAGATACCCTCCACTCATGTAATCCTGCCGGTCATGGTGCCAGGAGTTTTTACATGCTCTATTTCAAGGTGGAATGGTGTATCAAAATCCAACACTCGCTGTGGGAAAATGCTGCTTTTATTCCGGTGGACTGCGCAATAGTTAAGGATCCCGTCCTCTATTCCCTCTTTGTAGACACGGTAAGGAATCT
>JAZBNU010000316.1:0-9776 GCA_036350815.1 Desulfopila sp. | reverse complement strand
GAGACTGAGGTCCCTTTCCTGAGGCAGATCAAGGCGTTGTTTCTCGCTCAGTATGTCGGCTGAGCCGGTCTCGGAAATGGCACTGACGATGGCTTTATCAATATTTAAAGCCACAAGAGGCAGATGGTATTTTTTCGCGAAATCAATAATGTTTTTGTAGTAACGATAATCATATCCCCACACCTCGAAATATCTGGACTGTTTAAGAAAGAGTTTCTCCTCCATGGAGTTTTTCCCGAGAGTGTATTGGTCAAGCGACATTTGGCTGCTTTTGGGAAACATCTCCAGGCCGATGGCAATATTTGGATTCCGGCGAAAAATACCCTCCAGTATCAGGTGTTGAAGGTGGTGATCCTCTACAGAGGTATGGGTTTCTCCGATATATATCACCTGGGTGTCACGAAGCAGCTCAAGTACGGTGTCCAGGGAGAGGACAGTGTCGGCAGGGGTGGCGGCAGGTTTGTGAGCAACCTGAATATGCTGTCCCATATTGCCTGGAGCGAAGCTTTTCTTTACGGCCATGCCGTTCACAAAGTGGAGAAAATTGTATTTCCCATAATGACGAAGTTTTGCGACGCCTTTTGCCACTTCTGCAGCATCGTTTCCTGAAACAAGCAGGACTGACTTTTCTGTATTGAGAGGATGGTTGCGGCCTTCCAGGGTAAAACCCTCCGGGGGATGATTTATCCCGCCAAAATAGGACCTGCTGACACGGTTAGCGTCACCAACAAGAATAAGGTGTGTATCGCTCGCCTGATTGATATCAAATGTTTCTTCTTCCTCGATTTGCCATTTGCCCTTTTCACTGAAGGTATCAAGGAATGAGGCAAACACTTCTTTTTGTGCGCGAGGAATTACTACCGTTGCACCGGCAGGCCCCTGGAACAGAGACCAGACCGGTACCCTTTCGGAGGGGTGCAGTCGACGAAGAAGGTCGTATTCCGGATCAACAATGAGCTTGAAAGGGGCCGAATCCAGCTGCAACTCAATTTTCTCTTCTACGGCGGTTATTTGCAATTTGAATGTCTGCGGGCCGGCTGAGGTCTCAACCCTGACGGGCAGGAGTAGTTGAAAGGGGTCATCAGTGTGCTGCTCAACAGTGAATTGCAGCTTAAAACCACCAGCGTCAGGGGTCGTGGAAATGTTTTCCACCGTGAGATCAGGGATATCTGTCCGGGTTAAGCGTTCCAGAAAAAAGGAAACAAGAGATATGTCGGAGTGCTTTTCAAATATAATTCTGATATCTTCCCAGCCCGCCTCCTTGTTTCTGTAGAGAGAATAAAAATGTCTGATTGCTTCATAAAAGGTCTCTTCGCCGACACGAATTTTCAGTTCATGAAAAAGCATGGCTCCCTTGCTATACCCAATGCTGCGCAGTGCCTCTGCCATGGGCTGGTTATGGTCTGCTGAAAAAAACGACTGCAGTGGAACCGCAGTATCTTCTGTCACATAGCTTAGAAATTTGATACTGTTTTCTTTCCGGACAATGGCACCCTCTTCAATATCTTCCCGGTAGAGCCAGTCGGCCAGATATGTTGTTAAGCCTTCGACCCAGTTGGATGATGTCGGCTTTATAGTGACGGCGTTGCCGAACCAGGAATGGAGGATTTCATGGCCCAGAGAGGTGTGTTTTATAAACGGCAGACGGAGAACATTCTGGCCTAGCAGGGTAAACGTAGGCATGCCATACCCGGTTGGGCGCGAATTTGCAACAATGGCAAAATGGTTATAGGGGTAAGGTCCTATCAGTTTCTCATACCGCAGGATGTATTTGCGGGCGGAAAGGAGATATTCCCGGGCCAGGTCTTCATCTTCAGGAAAAAAATATGTGTATGCCGTAAGATCCGGCCGTACTTCAATACTGTTCACCACAAAAGGAGCTGCGACGAACTGAAGAGATCTCAACGGAATGGAAAAAGAAAAACGTGTGATGCTGTCTGTAGTTGTGGGGGCGGTGTCACTGGGAGAAATGGCGGTAAAGCCGGGAGGGAGCGCCGCACGTAAGGAAAAACGCACCTTTTTTGAAGGAAAAGGATACCAGCTGTGCAGTAAAGTTATGCCTCTTTCGCTGATAAAGTTGTCTTTCTGATGCTGTATGTGCTTTTCATACGAAATATAGATTTTCTGCTCCATATCCTCAGCGGGAATTCTGATGCTGGAAGCTCCAGCGAAGGTGACGGTACCGGGTGCAGCCTCGCCTTTCTGGAGAAGGATGCCTGTGGGAGAAATTGTGTCAAGACGTATGGTGAGGTTCTCTCCGGGAGGAACGGTTATGCGGGCCGTACCGGTAAGCAGTTTGCCGCTGATGTCAAAAGATAGAGCAAGTTCATAAAAAAAATCAGGTGATTCTTTGGCTGAGGCGGTAGAGGCGAGCAGGAAGAAAAGGAGTATTCCAGTTGATACAGTCAAGAGTGAGGATCGATTTTTCATGGAGAAATTCCCAATAACGTACAAGATTGGCGATTGTAGAGATAAAGAATTTATAGTAGTCATTCGACACTGCAGATAAATATAATGCTTTGTGGTAAACTTGCTAATCCGTTAGCAGGACAGATACTTTTATTCATTTAATCCGTGATGTCTCAACCCATGAAATTTGCTCTTATCGGTCTCAACGCCCGTTACACCCACTCATGTCTCGCTCTTTTTTATGTTCGAAATGAGCTGCAACGGCATTTTTCTGAAAAAAATATAGATATCAAACAGTTCACCATCAATGATCCATATTATGAGTTGGTGCTTCAGCTGAGTTCTTTAGAGGCGGACTACTACTGTTTTTCCGCCTCCATCTGGAACAGTGATTTGATTGTCCGTCTTGTTGATGACCTTCTACGGATTGATCCGGGTATTTTCTGCATTGTGGGTGGGCCACAGGCTGAGCGTGTTGGAAAAGCGAGTGGAAATCGCCGTTGTATTGCTGTTTGCGGAGCAATAGAAAGAGTTGACCCGCAGTTTTATAGGGACCTAGAAAAGAGAGCGCTCAAAGAAACGTACTCTGCCAATCGGCACTGTCGCGAATTTTCATTTCCGTATGTTGAGGCTGACTTCCGGAATCACCTTCGTGATCGACATATTTATTACGAAACCTCAAGGGGATGTCCGTTTTCCTGTACCTATTGCCTTTCTTCGGCACAACAGGGCGTTTACCAGAAGGAAATGGATGAAATCAAAAAAGAACTGACATTTATCCTGAACTGGAATCCTGCCGTGGTCCGTTTTGTTGACCGAACCTTTAATGCCGATACGCAAAAGACTCTCGCAATCTGGCGGTTTCTGGCTGAGCAGCGCAGTGAAACGGTATTTCATTTTGAAATGAGTCCGGATCGTTTTACTGAAGAGATGTTTACTTTCCTTGCACAGCTACCGGCCGGCAGGTTTCAGTTTGAAATCGGTATACAATCAACCCACCAAAAAACCCTGGCGGCTATCCGCAGACAGGTCGATACAGAAAAGGCGAGTCGGGCGATACAGCGCTTGAGCCGTATGGGGAACATTCACCTCCATGTTGATCTGATACTGGGGTTGCCTTTTGAGACGAAATCGAGTTTTCTGTTGTCGTTTCGGGATGTTTTTTCCATGGAACCTCAGTATATCCAGATGGGGCTGTTAAAGATACTGCCAAACACCCATATCTTCCACTGTGCTGAAGAGTATGGTTACTGCTACAGTTCTACGCCGCCATACTCGGTTCTGGCAAGCAAATGGATGGATCATCGGACCTTGCGAGAGATGTTCTGGTTCAGTGAGTGTGTTGAGAAGTTTTTAAATACGCGGTATTTTGTTTCTCTCTGGGGCTATTTCCGGAGTATTGCCGTTGATATTGTCGTTTTTTTTCATGAGTTGGTGGAGGTGTGTTATCGTAACAGTTTTTTTCAGCGCGCCCCTACCCAGGATCTTCTTTGTGCAATGATTCTCGAATGTGTTGAAAAAAGGGACGATCGCTTCCATATTCTGGAACTGCTCCGCTATGACTGGATGCGCTGTGGTCATCGTTTCCTTCCTGAAAGACTTACCTTATCCTCTGAGATGAATTCTGCAGCCATCAAGAAGAAGTTGTTCCGCCGTCTGGAAAATGTTGAGACTTGTGGATGTGAGGGGGATAAGGAAAAGATGTTTTTTCTCAAGAAAGGGTTCTTCCTTGAATTCTCCAGTGAATGCCTTGAGAAACTCGGCTATGAGATACACTGCGACCGTCATTATCTCTGCTTTGTGCCGGAGAGAGATAATGGCATATTTCGTTTCTGTCGTGCAGCGCTTTTCTCCCTGAGGGAAATCGAGCCAGGAGAAAAGTAGCATATCAATTACTTACGTAAGGAGACTGGGGTGAAACAGTACACTGTCAAGATAATGAATGCCATTGCCAAAGAGGGACTGGACATGCTTGGTGATGAATACCTGCTTTCTCAGGATATCGCAGAACCCGATGGAATTCTGGTACGAAGCTCGAAGGTTGATACTGATGCCTATCCCGGACTGCTGGCTGTGGCACGGGCCGGTTCCGGTGTCAACAATATCAGTGTTGCAAAGGCTACCGAGAAAGGTATTTGCGTTTTGAATACGCCGGGTGCCAACGCAAATGCTGTTGTAGACCTGGTTTTTCCAATGATTGGTGTATGGATGAGAAACATCTATAAAGGCATAAGCTTCTGTCAATCTTTGGCAGATGTTGAACCGGATCAGTTTAATACGGTAATGGAGAGCCAGAAGGCCGCTTTTCGCGGCACAGAAATTGCTGGGCGCAATCTCGGTGTTGTTGGACTGGGGCAGATAGGCGTCAGACTTGCTAATGGTGGTATTCACAGGCATATGAAGGTGAAAGGATTTGACCCTCGCCCAGCTCTTGAGAACATCCACCTTCTTCTTCCTGAGGTGAAGGTGACACGAACACTGGCGCAGACATTGGTGGATGCCGACGTCGTCAGTCTTCACCTTCCTTTGAGCCCGAATACGGAAGGTCTGGTGGATAGTGAATTTATCACAAAGATGAAAAAGGGCGCGCTTCTGGTGAATTATGCACGCGGTCCTATTGTTAATGAAGCAGCGGTTCTCGAAGCGCTTGATGCAGGACATTTGCAGGGCTATATAACCGACTTTCCAACGTACAGGTCCATAGATCATCCGAAGGTGCTTACCACTCCGCATCTCGGTGCTTCCACGACCGAGTCTGAAGAAAACTGTGCTGTCATGGCTGTGAATGAATTATCGAGTTATCTTGAATACGGCAACGTTATACACAGTGTTAACTTTCCTGCTGTGGAATCCATTCCATCGGCTAAAGTCCATAGCCGGCTTATTATCATCAACAAGGATATTCCAGGGATGATAGCGTTTGCGACCAACGCCATAGGTCGGCTGAATATTAATATTGCCAGCTACCTCAATGAATCAAACGGTGTCATCGGGTATAACATCATAGATCTTGAATCTCCCGTACCTGTGGAACTTCTAGCTGAGATAGAGAAAAACGAGAACATTATCAGAACCAGGGTTATCGTTTTCAAGAACGGATGAAAAGGTTTTGGAAACTGCTGTAGAAAATTTGTACGGCAGTAAAAAAAATTTCACACTCTTTCCTTTGTAACCCTTAGGTATTGCAGTGTTTTTATTTTTTCTGCTAAAGCAGTGTACAAAAAACTGTATATTTTGAGGAAAAATAAATAGTGCAAATGAGATTTACTATTATTAACCTCTCTGTTTTCCTGTACAAACGGACAAACGAGACAAGTGGCACAATGTGTGCATATAATATTATGCTTTATCTCTTCTCTCCTTTCTCCAGGAAAAGCCGACTCCGCCTCGCAGAGTTGGCTTTTCTGCTTTCTTTTTCACAATCCCAGAGAGTGACCATCTGACCATGCAGCGGAAGATTCCTGTCTATCTGGAGAGATGCCATACATATGACAGTAAACATTTGAAAGATTTTTTTGACTGTTTTGCGGCGGCGGCTGGCTGGTCTTTGCGCTCAGCAAATATTTTCCTTAAACCCAATCTTTTATCAGCCCGTGAGGTGTTGGCTTGCACGAATCCACAATTTTTGCTTGCATTGGCAGAGTGGTTTGTTGACCAGGGGGCGCATGTTTCAGTGGGAGATTCTCCGGCATTCGGAAAAACGTCTGGTGTTCTTCGGGCACTGAATATTGATAAGGAGCTGATCCGGCAGGGTGTATGCGTTGTCGATTTTTCAGATGTAACCCATGTGAAACTGGCCTGCGGGGTAAGTACAGGGATTGCTGCTGAAGTGCTGCAATGCGACTATTTTGTTAATATCCCTAAACTAAAAGCCCACAATCAGATGTATGTGACCATGGCGGTTAAGAATCTCTTTGGGATTGTCATGGGGGTTCGCAAATCAATGCTGCATATGCGTTATGGAGGAGCTGATCCGCTTTTTCCAGCCGTTATACTCGACCTTTTAGACCGTTTACCGCCGCATATCAGTTTTCTTGACGGTATAGAAGTTATGAGTGACCGGGGCCCCATGCATGGTGTACCGCTTGATCTTGGTTGTGTTGCTTTTTCCCATGATCCCGTGGCATTGGATACTGCTCTATTGGACGCCCTTCGCCTGGAACCGGGGCACAGCCCTCTCTGGTGCGAGGCTGCCAAGCGGGAGTACGCCGGTTCTGTTCGGGATAACCTGTTTTTTCCTCTACTGCATCCTGAGGCATTTCACCTGATAACCTTCAATGCCCCTTCTGAATTATCGCCCATACGATTTAATCCTTTTCGCTTTTTGTGGAACAATGTAAAAAGGACTGTTATTCGTATGAGGGGTAGCTAAACCGTGTCTTTTGAATGAGGATTTGCAATGTTTGAATTGGAAGGGAAAGTTGCTCTTGTAACGGGTGGTTCCAGAGGAATAGGAAGGGCAATTGCCGTGAGGCTTGCAGAGCATGGTGTTGATATAGTAGTAAATTATGTTCGCCACCGTAAAGATGCCGGAGAGACGGCCTCTCAGGTTGAAAAGCTGGGGCGCAAATGCATGCTCGTGAAGGCAAATGTTGCCAGGGAAGAAGATGTCGCCGCAATGTTTATGCAGATACAGGAACGTTTTGGTAAGATCGATGTTTTGGTGAGTAATGCTGCTTCCGGAGTGCTGAAGCCAATTATGGAGTTGACCGAGAGACACTGGAACTGGGCAATGAATATCAATGCCCGGGCCTTATTGACTCTTGTTCAGCACGGTGCCCCGCTCATGGGGCCTGGAGGCCGAATTATTGCGGTGTCCAGTCTGGGGGCAATTCGTGCCATTGAAAACTATACAACAGTGGGGGCTTCCAAGGCAGCACTGGAGTCTCTTGTGAGACATCTGGCTATAGAACTCGGGCCACGATCCATAAACGTTAATACCGTCAGCGCCGGGGCGGTGGACACTGATGCGCTGAAAAAATTTCCCAACCGGGAAGAAATTCTCTCTTCAGCTTTGCAGCGGACACCCATGGGAAGGCTGACTACTCCTGACGATGTGGCTGATGTTGCACTATTTCTTTGCAGCCAGTATGCCACTATGATCCAGGGACAGGTTATTACGGTGGATGGGGGGTATGCCATTCGAGGGTAAGTGTTATGTTTGTTGCCAATGAAAAAATTGTGCTTGCCTCTGCTTCTCCCAGGAGACAGGCCTATTTTGAAAAGATGGGAATTGATTTTGATGTAGTAGCTGCGCGAATAGATGAAACACCATTTACAGCTGAGAAACCCGTTGATTATGTGGCCAGAATGGCACGGTGTAAATATGATGAAGTTTCCAGACGTTTTCCGCACAGATGGGTTATAACCGCTGATACAATCGTATTCCTGGATACTGAAATACTGGGGAAACCAGTTGATGATGAGGACGCCATTCGTACTCTCCTTCTGCTCAGTGGTAAAACGCATACGGTGGCGACAGCTTTTAAACTTGGTTGTTCCAGTTTAGATATCTGCCACGAAGAAACTGTTGAAACACTGGTGCGGTTTTTTCATATTCCTGCAGAAACAGCAAGTGCCTATGTTGCTACGGGAGAGCCTGCAGACAAAGCCGGGGCATATGGGATACAGGGAAAAGGGGCCTTTCTCGTCAAAGAAATAAAGGGATCGTATTCCAATGTCGTGGGGCTTCCTCTTGGTGAGGTGCTGGCTGTGTTGAGTAAATACGGAATAGTAAAAACAAAATGATCCTGTTTCTTTGCAAAGATACTTTCTATTCAGTGAAAAAAATGTTTAAATAAGAGCGTGGTAATGTTGCAAGACGTTGTTGTGATTGTTTTTATAAACTACTCTGTTGAACCGACAGCGGTGGATTTCTGGCTTGCTGGCTGTGTTGAGCACTGAAGGAGTCTTTTCCCTCTGAAATGTACCTACAGGAGTTGATCTATGGCAGAAGCAGATAAGCAGCATATTGCTCTTGATGCACTCAAAAGCTTCAATGCAGCTGTCACAACGACAAAAATGTATCCACCTCGATTCCCCCAGGTCACCGCGGCTGTCGAGAAGGCTTTTCTGCGCATAACCGAATATCTCGACAAATATGGACCATTGAGCTTCAGTCTGGTTGTTGATGAGCCGCGACTGTGCGGTATGCCAGTCAGTCAAAAAACTCTTGGAAAGAGCCCTGGAGAGGCCGTCTATCAGCAGCTTAGGCTTCTGCAGCTTGATCATGTCGTCCTGACGGAAGGCTTTTCCGAAAAAATCTTTAAACAGTTGCTTGTCTTTTTTACCACTTCACCCCGCCTGATAAATAAAGAAGGCGGAGGGCGTGCGTTCGTAGTTAACCTGGGACTGAATGATCTTTTCCCCTCCGAATATACCGTAGAGTTTCAGGAAGAGAGGGAAGATTCATTCCTGCTCATCCTGCAGCGTTTCAAAGCTGAAGGTCGATTACCTGAAACAATGGGATTGTTATCTGCTGAAATCGACAGTGAAACTGTCAGTGGGCAAAAGAAGATATCGTTTCTCGCTTCACAAAAAAAACAGCCGGAAAAACTCGTAGACCTTGTTATCTATAGTATAGCCGAATTGCTGCGTGGGATGTCCAGAAAAGGTGAGGTAGCTTTTCCTCTGGAGTTCTCCACAACCCTTCGCAATATTAACAGGTTTACCAACGAGGAGGAGAGGATTGAATTCGCCAGACGTACAGCAGATGTATGTATCCAGCTCGTAAATGATTTTGCAATGCGAGCCCTTTTGCTGCAGAACTATTCGCGAGGTTTTGGTGTATGTCTCTATGAAGCTCTCTTGAGTGGACTTGGCAAGAGGTTTGATGCTGTGGTTGAGTTGACAAGAGAAGAGGAAGCTGCGGTTCTTCAAGAGAATGGTGCGGAATCGGCAAGGTATAAACATGTCTCCGCCGGGGTTATACGTCTTCTGAAAACGGAGAAAGGAAAGCAGTTTCTTGTTCGGGACAAGGCCAGAAAACTCATTGAAGAAGGCGAAAAAGACAGACAGATGAAAAGAATTCAGGCTGGAATAAGCTCCATCCTGCGTGGTGATCTCCACAGCTTGAAAAGTCGAGAAATCGTCAACCATCTGCCGGCTACAGTCGAATCTCTTATTGCCAAAGGAAAAGACAAGGCTGCCGCAACTATAATAACAAACATTACCTCGGAGCTGGTAAAAGGAAACAAGGAAAGTCACGAGTTGCTGAGTGAGACTCTCAGCCTGATAGGAGATAGTCTTGTCAATGCTTCCAAATGGGATTGGTTGGAAAAGCTGGCAAAACCTATGATGGCCTGGGTCAAAGAAGCAGAAGATGGAACTGATGTATATGAGAATATAGTAGATATTCTTCTTAAGAT